>NZ_JBEOZU010000115.1:0-25488 GCF_040298185.1 Streptomyces sp. NPDC001634
CCCCAGGGCGTCTCCGGCTCCGTAGCGCCGCACCAGAGCCCGCCCGGCGTCCCGCCGCAGGGATCCCCGTACGACATCACCGGCACGCCCGACCCTGTTCCGCAGCCCGCCCCGGGCGGGCCGGTCAACTACAACCACCCCGGCCGGCAGAGCGCGGCGCCGCCGACGCCCCCGCCGACCGCACCCAAGGCCCCGCCCGGGCAGCCCGCGCAGCCCGTCGCGGGCGACGCGACCGGCTGGTCCATGGAAGAGCGGCTCTACAACCAGGTGTGGGGCATGTTCGAGGACCTGGCGCGCACGGCAGCCGCGTACCGCAGCGCCGTCGACTTCGCCGACTCGCGTATGGAGCAGGAGCTGGACAAGGTTCTGTCCGACCCGCGCAGCCGCGTCGGCGGGCAGGGCGACGCGGCACGCGATGCGGCCCAGGCCGAACACGCCCAACTGGTCAACCAGGCCAGGGCTGCGCTCGACCGTGACCTCACACAGCTCATCGCCGAGTCCGATGTCGTCGAGCCCGCGCTGCCCCCGGCGTTCGCGCGCTGGGACAACCCGGTCTGGCAGGGCTACCGGGTGCCGATGGAGATCCCCATGGCCGTGCGCCTGGGCGACCTCCAACTGCCCGAGAGCGAGAGCCTCCGCATCCCCATGCTGGTCAGACTGCCGCTGGAGCGCGGGCTGTGGATCGACAGCGGTCGCTCCGGATCCCTCGACCCGCTCGCGGACTCCGATGAGCTGCGCCGCCTCGCGATGGAGACGGCGGTGACGCATGCGGCACGGCTGCTCGCCGTCTACCCGCCCGGAGAGTTCGCGGTGCATGTGATTGACCCTGCGGGATCGGGCGCCACGGCCCTCGAACCCCTTGTGCAGTCCGGTGTGCTCGCCACACCGCCCGCCGCCGGTGCTGCGGGTGTCGCCGATGTGCTGACCCGGCTCACCCAGCGCGTCGACCTGGTGCAGATGGCGGTGCGCGGCGGCGCGTCCAACTCCCTGCCGCCCGGCCTCGACACGGCGGAACAGCTGCTGATCGTCAACGACTTCCCGCACGGCTTCGACGACCGGGCCGTGAACCAGTTGCGGTACCTCGCGGACGAGGGCCCGGCTGTCGGCGTCCATCTGATGATGGTCGCCGACCGGGAGGACGCTGCCGCCTACGGGCCGCTCCTGGACCCGCTCTGGCGTTCACTGCTGCGGCTCACCCCCGTGCCCGACGACCACCTTGCGGACCCCTGGGTCGGCCACGCCTGGACGTACGAGCCGCCGCGCGTCCCGCGGGGCAGCCAGGTGCTCCATCAGGTGCTCACCCAGGTCGCTGTGGCCCGCCGGTCCTGGGACGGCCTCGGGGATCAATCAGGACGTGGTTAGCGGTAAGGAACGATCTTGCTCGCTAGCACAGTGATCACCCGGCCCGCTCGACTTCGGCCGAAGATCGCATGAGGTGATCGGCCGGCGGATACCGTCCGCCGCGTGCCGATGGAGTTTCTGACGGATGAGCAGGCCGGGGCGTACGGACGGTTCGTTGAGGAGCCGACGCGCCCGGAGATGGAGAGGTTCTTCTACCTCGATGACGTGGACCGGCGGCTGATCGGGAAACGGCGGGGTGATCACAACCGTCTGGGCTTCGCGCTGCAGGTGTGCACGGTCCGGTACCTGGGGCTCTTCCTGGAGGACCCGCTGGACGTGCCGTGGTCGGTGGTCGCGTACGTGGCCGAGCACCTGGGCGTGGAGGACCCCTCGGTGGTGAAGCGGTACACCGAGCGGCAGATGACGGCCTACGAGCACGCCTGGGAGATCCGGGACGCCTACGGCTACCACCAGTTCGAGGACGCGGCGTGGGGCCGGCGGTTCCGCACCTTCCTACACGGGCGGGCCTGGACGCACGCCGAGGGCCGGTGGCACTGTTCAACCAGGCGGCGGGGTGGCTGCGGCGAAACCGGGTGCTGCTGCCCGGGGTGTCGGCGCTGGTGCGGCAGGTCGCGGAGGTCCGGACGGTCGCCGAGCGCCGGCTGTACGCCACGGTGGCCAACGCCACCCGGCGGGCGGACCCCTCGCTGCCCGCTGACCTGGTGGCGCTGCTGCAGGTGCCGGAGGGTCGGCGGATCTCGGAGCTGGAGCGGCTGCGCCGGCCGCCGACGCGCACCACCGGCACGAGCATGGCGAAGGCGCTGGAGCGGGTGGACGAGATCTCCGCCTTCCACCTGGGCCGGGTGAAGCTGGACAAGGTGCCGCCGAACCGGCTGGCGACGCTGGCCCGGGTCGGGCTGGGGTCGAAGGCGCCGATCCTGGAACGGGCCCGGGAGCCGCGGCGCACGGCGCTGCTGACCTCGGTGGTGCGGCACCTGGAGGCATCGGCGATCGACGACGCGCTGGACGTGTTCGCGCTGCTGATGCAGGTGAAGCTGCTGAACGTGGCAAAGCGGGCCACGGACAAGGAGTGGCTGGCCTCCCGTCCGCGGCTAGCGAAGGCGTCGCGCACGGTGCAGGCGGTGTACCGACTGTGGAGCGAGCAGCTGGACCTGGTCGCCGAGGCCGGCGCCGACCTGGACGCGGCGGCGCTCTTCCGGGCGCTGGAGACCGAGGTCGGGCCGCGCGCCGAGGTCGAGGCCGCGGTGCGGCTGCTGGATGAGCTGCTGCCGCCGGGCGACGACGAGTCCGAGGCGGAGATGCGCCGCCAGCTGGCCGGCCGCTACAGCACGGTGCGCCCGTTCCTGTCGCTGCTCGGAGAGTCGAGCGCGCTCGGGGCGGCTTCCGGCGGCAAGCGGGTGCTGGAGGCCGTGAAGCGCCTGCCCGCGCTGGCGAGGCGCAAGGTGAAGGCCAAGCCGCTGCTGCCCCGGGAGATCGACCAGAAGCTGGTGCCGCCGGCCTGGAAGAAGGCGGTGTTCTCCAACCCCGACCTGCCGGTGGGCGCGGTGGACCGGGACGCCTACGCGGTGTGCGTGCTGGAGCAGCTGCACAAGGCGCTCGGTCGCCGGGACGTGTTCGCCTCCCCGTCCAACCGCTGGGCCGACCCGCGGGCGCGGCTGCTGGACGGCGCGCAGTGGGAGGCGGTCCAGGCGGACGTCCTGCACGGGCTGAGCCTGGAGGAGCCGGTGGCCGAGCACCTGGCCGGACGGGTGCGGGCGCTGGACGCGGCCTGGCAGCTGATGGCCGAGCGGCTGGAGGAGGCCGGGCAGGACGCGAAGCTCTCCTTCGAGGTCCAGCCCGGCGGCCGGCTGAAGCTCAATGTGGACCGGCTCGGCGCGCTCGGCGAGCCGAAGTCGCTGCGCTGGCTGCGCCGGACCACCGCGGCGATGCTCCCGAAGATCGACCTGCCGGACCTGCTGTTCGAAGTCGACTCCTGGACCGGGTTCCTGGACGCCTTCGTGCACCTCGGGGACGGCCGTACCCGGATGGAGAACCTGAAGACCTCGCTGGTGGCGCTGCTGGTCGCCGAGGCGTGCAACATCGGGTACACCCCGGTGATCGACGCCGAGGAGGAGGCCCTGACCCGGGCCCGGTTGGTGCACGTCGACCAGTACTACCTGCGCGCGGACACGCTGGCCGCGGCGAACGCGGAGCTGATCCGGGCCCAGGGGCGGGTGTCGATCGTCGCGCACTGGGGAGAGGGGCTGCTGGCCTCGGTGCACGGGCTGCGGTTCGTGGTGCCGAAGCGGACGATCAGCGCGGGCGCGTCGCCGAAGTACTACCACTTCAAGCGCGGGATTACCTGGCTGAACGCGGTGAACGACCAGGTCGCGGGCATCGGGCAGATGGTGGTGCCGGGCACCCCGCGCGACTCGCTGTTCATCCTGGACACCCTGCTGAACCTGGACGGCGGGGCCCGGCCGGAGATGGTGGCGACCGACAACGCCTCGTACTCCGACATGGTGTTCGGGCTGTTCTCGATGCTCGGCTACAACTTCTCCCCGCGGTTCCGAGACCTTGCCGACCAGCGGTTCTGGCGCGCGGAGCTGCCCGGGGTGGCCACCGGCGGGTACGGGCCGCTGGAGCCGCTGGCCCGCAACAAGGTCAACCTGGGCAAGGTGGCCACGCACTGGCCGGACATGCTGCGGGTGGCCGGCTCCCTGGTGACCGGCCAGGTGCGCGCCTACGACTTGCTGCGGATGTTCGGCCGCGAAGGCCGCCCAACCCCGCTGGGCCAGGCGTTCATGGAGTACGGGCGAATCGCCAAGACCCTGCACCTGCTGCGGGTGGTCGACCCGGTGGACGACACCTACCGGCGCCAGATGAACCGTCAGCTCACCGTCCAGGAGTCCAGGCACAAGCTCGCCCGCGACATCTGCCACGGCAAGCGCGGGCAGATCATGCAGGCGTACCGCGACGGCCAGGAGGACCAGCTCGGCGCGCTCGGCCTGGTCCTCAACGCTGCGGTGCTGTGGACCACCCGCTACCTGGACGCCGCCGTCGAGCAGCTGCGGGCTCTGCCCGCCGACCAGCGCGAACACGACGTCCTGGACGAGGACGTCGCCCGCCTCTCCCCGCTCAAGCACGCCAACCTGAACGTCCTGGGCCGCTACAGCTTCCACGGCTCCGGCCCGGCCGGCGGCGCGCTGCGGCCCCTGCGCGACCCGGCGGAGGCCGAGAGCGAGGACGACGGGGAAGAGTGAGCACGGTTTCGGTGGTACGGCTGGCTTTGTACGCGAGAACGGGAGTCGTTTGTCGATGAGCTCGGGAGTAATGGCTTTGTTCATGAGTTGCGACAGCGGATGTACGCGACTTTGAACAGCATCATGAACCGGTCGTGTTCGATATTCACGAGAAGCGACAGCACCGCCTGATGCGGCACCGGGGTCTGCTCAGCGTCGGTTGCCTGCCAGCCGGGCTCCGGTGGTCAGCCCGGGGGTGACCAGGGCGAGCCAACGGGCCCGGGCCGCGGGCGGGTGGTCGGTGGGAGCGGTGGAGAACAGCAGGTAGATGTCACTAACGGTGACGTCGGGGTGGATGTCGCCGTCGGACTGGCCTGCCCGGATGAGTGCGGCGACGGCGTTGCTGCCGCGGTCCTCGTCGGCGTGGTCGCCCGGCTCCGCGCCCAGCGTCCGGGCGGCCGCCTTCACGGCGCGGTCGGTGACGGACTGCTCGATGACGCGGCCGAGGAAGGCGGTCAGCTCGTCCGCGGCCCGGGCTCCGGCGGCGACGCGGACGAGGACGGCTTCGGCGTCGTCGGCGACGCGGGCGACGCACTCGGCGACGACGGCGGCGACCAGGTCCGTCTTGGTGGGGAAGTGCCGGTACAGGGTGCCCACGGCCACGCCCGCAGCGGCTGCTATCTCGTCCATGCCGACCTCGGGGCCGTGCTGGGTGATCTGCTCACCGGCGGCGGTGAGGATCTTCCGTCGGTTGCGGACCGCGTCGGCGCGCGGCGCCCTGGCCTGGGTCACGGAACTCGCCTGCCCTTCCACTTGCATCAAGATGAACCAAGGTTCAGGATAGATGGTGAACTACAGTTCATCTTACCTGTGAGGACTACCGCCATGCCCGCCAAGACCGCCCTCGTCACCGGTGCCTCCTCCGGCATCGGCGAGGCCACCGCCCTCAAGCTCAACGAGCTCGGCTACACCGTCTACGGAGCCGCCCGCCGCACAGACCGCCTGGCCAAGCTCGCCGACCGCGGCATCCGCCCGCTGGCCATGGACGTCACCCACGACGCCTCCATGCAGACCGGCATCGACAAGATCATCGCGGAAAGCGGCCGGATCGACGTGCTCGTCAACAACGCCGGCTACGGCTCCTACGGCGCCCTCGAAGACGTGCCCCTGGACGAGGCCCGGTACCAGTTCGAAGTCAACGTCTTCGGCGCGATCCGCCTGACCCAGCTCGTCCTGCCCCACATGCGCACCCAGCACTCCGGCACCGTCGTCAACGTCACCTCCATCGGCGGCAAGATCCACACCCCGCTCGGCGGCTGGTACCACGGCACCAAGTTCGCCCTCGAAGCCCTCAGCGACTGCCTGCGCCTGGAGGCCAAACCCTTCGGCATCGACGTCGTCGTCATCGAACCCGGCGGCATCGCCACCGAATGGGGTGCCATCGCCGCCACCAAGCTCGAGAAGTCCTCCACCGACGGCGCCTACGCCACCCAAGCCGCCGCCGTCGCCTCCTCCCTGCGCTCCGAGGCCAACGCCAACCGCAACTCCCCGCCCTCCGTCATCGCCGACGCCATCGCCAAGGCCGTCACCGCCCGCCGCCCCAAGACCCGCTACGCCACCGGCTTCGGCGCCCGCCCCCTCATCGCCCTGCGCCGCCTCCTGCCCGACCGCGCCTTCGACACCGTCATCTCCCGCGCCATCGGCCTGCCACGCTGAACCATCCTCGACAGCCGAGGCCGGCAGGGTGCTGTCGAAACTCGCGAACCGTTCGACGGCCGTCGCGGCTCAAGTGCCTCCCATACTCGTCAACAAGTGCTGTCGCAACTCGTGAACAGAGCCAGGAGTAACCCCGATGGCGGCCAAGTCGATGTATTCCAGCGGCCCTGGCGGAGTGGCGCAGGGCCAGGGAGGACTGTTTCGGTTGGAACGGTCAGCTGCCCTTGCACTTGGAGCCGTTCACGTCAGCGAGTCCATAGGCCGACAGGGACATCGGGTGGTGCGGTGCGGAAACCCGACCCCGCTAACTCGCCGCCGTGGTGAGCGTCAACGCGCGGCTCGCGAGCCGTACCAGCTGCCCGACCACCGCCAGCCGGTTCACCTCTGGCAGCCCGGTCCGCACCTGCCCGTCCCGCACCGCCCGCACTACCTGCGCTGCACGCGGTCACCATGACATCGAGGTCGGGACAGGCAGCTCGCATCGTGGTGCTCACATGTGGACGACGTGTACAACGTCGGTGTCCTGCTGCGGGACACCGCGGCGGAAGAGTACGCAGGCGATCACCACACCGCCGGCGAACAGGCCCGCCGACCACCAGAAGGCGGTGGCGTAGCCCTCGATCGCCGCTCGGGACTGCACCAGCTTGTCGGAGGCGTGCCGACTTGCCAGGTAGTCCGTCGCGGCGCTTGCGGCGAGCGTGTTGAGCAGTGCTGTGCCGATCGAACCGCCCACCTGCTGCATGGCGTTGACCGCCGCGGAGGCCACTCCCGCCTCCTCGGCTCCCACGCCGGCCGTGGCCAGCTGCATGGCCGTCGGCATGACCAGACCGAGCCCGATGCCGATCGCGATGAGCTGCGGCAGCACCGCGCTGGTGTAGCTCGCGCCGATCCCGATCCCGGTCAGCCAGGCCATGCCTGCGGCTGCGACGGCGAAGCCCAGCGAGACGATGGCCTTGGGCCCTGTCCTTGGCAGCAGTCGCCCGGTGACGCACTGCGCGGTCACCATCAACGCGCCGACCATCGGCAGGAAGGCCACTCCGGTCTTCGTCGGACTGAAGCCCAGGTCGAGCTGCAGGTAGTAGGTGAGGAAGAGGAATACGCCGAAGGTGCCGGCGCCGGAGAACAGCACGGCGAGGAACGAGGCCCCGCGGTTACGGTCGAGCAGGATGCGCAGTGACAGCAATGGGTGTGCGGCCCGGGTCTGCCACCAGGCGAAGGCCGCCAGCAGCAGTCCGCCCGCGATGAGAAAGCCCCAGGTCAGCGGCGAGCCCCAGCCGCGGGTCTCGGCATTGGAGAAGCCGTAGACCAGCGACAACAGGCCGCCGGCGACCAGCACCGTGCCCGGCACGTCCAGCTTGGAGTGGGCGGCGTCGCGGCCGTTGGACAGCAGCAGCCAACCGCCCGCGAAGGCGACGACGGCCAGGGCAACGTTCACGTACAGCGTCCAGCGCCAGTCGAGCGTATCGGTGAGGATGCCGCCGAGCAGCAGCCCCACCGCACCACCGGCGCCGGCGATGGCGCCGTACACGCTGAACGCCCGGGCCCTTTCCCGTGCCTCAGGGAACGTCGTGTTGAGCAGGGACAGCGCGGCGGGCGCGAGCAGCGCGGCGAAGGCGCCCTGCAGCGCGCGTGCGGTCACCAGCATGCCGAAGCCGTTCGCCGCGCCGCCGAGCGCGGAGACGACGGCGAAGCCGACGACGCCTGTCAGGAAGGCGCTCTTGCGGCCGAAGAGGTCGGCGATCCGTCCGCCGAGCAGGAGCAGGGACGCGAACGCCAGCGCATACGCGGTGACGATCCACTGCCGACTGCCGTCGGAGAAGCCGAGGTCGGCTTGGGCCGAGGGGAGCGCGATGTTCACAATGGTCGCGTCCAGCATGATCATCAGCTGCGCCAGGGAAACGACCGCGAGGATCCACGAGCGCTTCGCGTGTGAGGCCGCAGTGGGCGAGGCCGCGGCACCCGTTCGGGCGTGTTCGGTGAGGGTCTTCTGGGACATGGGGATCCACTCCAGGGAAATCGTTCGAGTATGACGGGACAACGCCAGGGAGCCCCCCGGACGCGAACCCGCGGCTTCACCGCAAGCGGGTCGGATTCCCCGTGGTCAAGAACGCCGTTGGGATCTTCAGCCGGCCTTCGGCACCGCCTTCAAACGGATGCTTTTCTCGGAACCAGCTCGTCGCCGGTATCCGAGCATGCCGCGGCCGAGCCCGTGAAGAATCGACTGCTGGGGGTGGTTACATGCGCCCCTGTTGGACGGGTGGTCCCGGGCTGTGAGGCCCGGGACCACCGGAACTGCGATCAGGTGGACAGCGTCGTTCAGCGGAATTCGTGGGCGTGTGCCTCGCACCACTGGCGGAAGGTCCGCGGGGCGGTGCCGGTGAGGTTGGTGACGTCCTCGGTGACCGCTCCGGCGCGTCCGGCACGGAAGAGCTCGTTGAGGTTCTGCACTGCGCCGGCGAATTCGGCAGGGGTGCCCTGCTCGATGCTGCGCTGGGCGAACTGCTCGGGAGTGACCGGCACGAACTCGATCGGCCGTCCCAGAACGTCGGCGAGGATCTCCACCTGCTCGCGGGCGCTGAGCGCCTCCGGGCCGCCCAGGATGTAGCCGTGGCCGGCGTGGCCGTCCTGGGTGAGGACGGCGGCCGCGACGCGGGCGATGTCGAAGGTGTCGACGGGCACGGTCTTGCCCGGGTCGGAGGCGTCGTAGACGCGGCCTTCCTCGCGGATCGTGGGCAGCCACCACAGCGCGTTGGACATCAAGGTGTTGGCGCGCAGGTAGGTGACGTCGAGCCCGGAGTCGCGGAAGACCTGGTCGCGGGCGGCGATCCTGGCTCCGATCATGGGCAGCGGTTCCAGGACGGTGCCGATGGAGGACAGCACCACGATCTTGCGCACGCCGGTGGTGCGGGCCGCCTTGACCATGTTGTCGGCCTGCGTGGGCAGCGGGGCGAGCTGCATGAAGAAGACGCCGTCGACGCCAGCGGCGGCGGTGGTGAGGCTGTCGGCGTCGTCCAGGTCGCCGACGGCGATGTCGATGCCGGCCGGCAGGAGCTCGGCGCGGGAGGCGGAGCGGACCAACGCCCGCACCTCGTGGCCGGCGTCCAGCAGCTGGGTGAGAAGGGCGCCGCCGACATTGCCGGTTGCTCCGATGACGAGGTACTTCATGATGGATCCTTTCGGGATTGGTGAATTGCGGTTGGCTGTTGTGGAAAGAGAGAAGGTCCCGGTTACCAGGGCAGGTCGCCGTCGCGGTCGCGGAAGGTGCCGCTGACGCCGCCGGGTGCGGCCAGGGCGTAGGCGATGATCGCGTCGGTGCCGTCGTGGACCGAGTGGCCTTGACCGCTGGACAGGTCCGTGGCGGTCAAGCCGGGGTCGGCGGTATTGATCTGGATGTGCGGCAGCAGCCGGGCATAGCGGGCGGTGAGCATGTTGATCCCGGCCTTGGACGCCGCGTACAGCGGGGAGCCGAAACGCGACTCGATCCTGCTGTCGTCGTGGAACAGACCGAAGGAGCCCAGGCCACTGGAGACGTTGACGATGCGGGGGTTGCCGGAGCGCTCCAGCAGCGGCAGGAACGCATGGATCATGCGCACGTACCCGACGACGTTGGTCAGCAGCACCGTGGTGGCATCCTCCGCGGTGTAGTCCCTGGCCTCGGCGATCGGACCGGAGACGCCGGCGTTGTTGACCAGGACGTCCAGGCGGCCGTCGCTCTGCTCGACGAACTCTGCGGCGCGGTCGACCGACTCCTGCGAGGTCACATCCACCTCGAGGAACTGCGCACCGATCCGGTCGGCGGCGGTCTTCCCCAGGTCGGGATTGCGGGCGCCGACGTAGACGCGGTAGCCGGCCTCCACCAGACGCCGTGCCGTCTCCAGACCAATGCCCTTGTTGGCGCCCGTGACCAACGCGACCGGAGCACTTGCGGTTGATGTGTTCATCCCTTGGCTTCCCTTCTCTCGGGGACGACATCAACTCTGGCCCGCCGACGCGCGGGCATCGTGGCCCGAACTGGGCCACCCAGCGGCAGCAGCCGCGACCGACGATGTTTCGGTGAAGAACATCGACCACGCGGGTTCGCGTAGCCAAAGCCCGGATCTAGCGACGTTGCTGCGCTCCTGGCGCGAGCGTCTGCGGCCCGAAGACGTCCGCCTTCCGTTCCGGGGACAGGGTCGTCGGACGCCGGGGTTGCGCCGGGAGGAGGTGGGCTGGCTCGCCGGCATCTCACCGAACTACGTCCAGCGCCTGGAGCAGGGCCGCGCCCACCCCAGCGCCGGCATCCTGCGGGCGCTGGCCCGTGCCCTGCAGTTGTCCAAGGCCGAGTTCGAGCTGGCCTGTCGCCTGGCGGGCCATGCGGCGGAATTCGATGGCATGGTGCCCCAGCTGATCGGGCCCAGCGTGCAGCGGGTGCTCAGCCGCCTGCCGGATGTCCCGGTCGCGGTCTTCGACGCGGCCTGGACGCTGCTGGAACACAACGAGTTGTGGGCGGCACTGACCGGACGGGCATGGGGCCGGGCAGGCCGGTCGACGAACCTGATCTGGCGCGCGTTCCAGCATGACATCGGCGACATGGGTCCGGTGCGGCACGCGTTCCCCGCCGATCACAAGGCATCGCTGGTTGCCGACCTGCGCGATGTCGCCTCCCGCTACCCCCGCGACCGGCAACTGGCCGGCATGATCGGCGAGCTGCGCCGCACCAGCACCGAATTCGCCCGACTGTGGGAGGGGTCCGCCGTGGCCCACCACGGCAGCGAACGCAAGACCATCGACCACCCCCAGGTCGGCCCCATCGAACTCGACTGCGACGTGCTGTCCGTCCACGGCGCCGACCTGCGCATCATCGTCTTCACCGCCGCACCCGGCAGCGAAGCCGCAGGCAAACTACAACTGCTGGCCGTCATCGGCCTGCAGGAAATGACGGCATGAACGCACGGCCCTAGACACGTGCACCGATGACCATTCGTCGAACCGGGCGCACCTCTGGCCAGGGCTGGTCGGTGCCGATCGACGACGGCGACGCACGCGCTGTGAAGGGAAAATAGGGCAGGTGGAGGGCAGTTGCCAGCGCTAGGCCGCTGTTCCCGATGACGCCGTCTCTGGGATGTCCAGCGTGGTCAACTGCCGGATTTGGTCTGCGGCTTCGCTGCCGGGTGCGGCGGTGAAGACGATGATGCGCAGGTCGGCGCCGTGGACGGACAGCACGTCGCAGTCGAGTTCGATGGGGCCGACCTGGGGGTGGTCGATGGTCTTGCGTTCGCTGCCGTGGTGGGCCACGGCGGACCCCTCCCACAGTCGGGCGAATTCGGTGCTGGTGCGGCGCAGCTCGCCGATCATGCCGGCCAGTTGCCGGTCGCGGGGGTAGCGGGAGGCGACATCGCGCAGGTCGGCAACCAGCGATGCCTTGTGATCCGGCATGGTGGGGTGCCGTACCCGGCCCGGGTCGTCGTGGAAGGCACGCCAGACCAGGTTGGTCGAGCGGCCTGGACGGCTTCGTGTCTCGCCGTGGAGTGCCACCCACAAGTCGTTGTGTTCCAGCAGCGTCCAGGCCGCGTCGAAGACCGCAACCGGCACATCGGCCAGGCGGCTGAGCATCCGCTGCACGCTGGGCCCGATGAGCTGGGGCACCATGCCATCGAATTCGGCCGCATGACCTGCGACGCGACAGGCCAGCTCGAACTCGGCCTTGGACACCTGCAGAGCACGGGCCAGCGCCCGCAAGATGTCGGCGCTGGGGTGGGCGCGGCCCTGCTCCAGGCGTTGGACGTAGTCCGGTGAGATGCCGGCGAGCCAGCCCACCTCCTCCCGGCGCAACCCGGGTGTGCGGCGGCTGTCTGCTCCGAAGGGAAGGCCGACATCTTCGGGCCGCAAACGTGCGCGCCAGGAGCGCAACAACGTCGCCAGATCCGGCCCTTCACCTCGCATATCCGCATTTTGCCCGTAAACGGCTTGATTGTCTATGGAGGCCGCTCGCCTTCAAGAGCAGTCGCAGCGCATCGTGAGCGGAACGGCCCCAACGTACAACGGCTGCTCAGCCGCCTGGCCGACGTGCCGATCGCCCTCTTCAACGCGGCCTGGACCCCGCTGGAGTACAACGACCTGTGGGCGGCCCTGCACGGCGAGACGCCTCCCGCTACCCGGCCAACCGCCGGCTGGCCGCCATGATCAGCCGGCCAGGTCCTCCGTGGGAAACGCCCCGAGCATCCGCACCGAGCCCCACAGCACCGCGAAGCCGAGCCGCCTCCACTGCGGCCGCGTCCAAGCGGAAGAACTGCTCCAGCTCACCAGGGGTGGGCTCAGCCGCGAACCGGCCGTAGCGGGAGACTTGATCGTCAGAAAGGAAATCAACTGGCATGAACCGGAACGTGGGGCCGCTGAACAGCGCGGAAGGACCGCTTCACCGAACCGGAACCGCGAGCGCCCCGATGTCGCTACTGACCGTTCCGATCCTTCCCGGATGCCGGCCAGTCGAATGAATCGTGGGGGCGGAATCGGTCGATTCCGCCCCCGGTCGCCGATCCAATCGGCTCGGCCTGTCGACCTGCCAGAACCGGCCGCCGATCCAATCGAATCCGGTCCAGTGTTCCGCCTCCCCATTCCGCCCCCCGCTAGGGTGGTCTGCGGACACCGCCGGGCCCCGCCCGGCCCACCCGGGGAAGGTGAAGAGCGCATGGCCGACCGGCTCTACCTGCGGCACTCCACCGACAAGCAGACCGACGCCCGCCAGCGCCACGCCCTGGCCCCGCTGCTGGCCGCCGGCGCCCCCGTCTACGAGGACCCCGCCACCTCCACCCGGCAGCTCTCGCTCGACCGCGCCGGCTTCGCCCGGCTGCTGAACGAGGCCGCCGTCGGCGACACCATCCGCATCGCCGACGCCGCCCGGCTCTTCCGCTCGGTGGCGGACATCCTCGCCCTGCGGCCAGTGCTGATCCGCCGCGGCCTGCACCTGCGGGTCGAGTCCGGGCTGCTGTCCGGCATCGACCTCGCCTCCGACGACCCCGGCACCAAGATGATGGTGAACGTGCTCGCCGCCGTGCTGGAGTTCCAGCGCGACATGATCTCGGAGAACATCCGCGAAGGCGTCGCCGCCGCCGAAGCCTCCGGCAAGACGCTCGGCCGCCCCGCCGCGCTCGACCCGGACCAGGCGGCGAAGGTGGTCGAGGCGTTCGGAGAAGGCACCGCGGTCAAGGCCCTCGCCCGGCAGCACCAGGTCGACCCGAAGACGATCCGCCGCGTCCTGGACGCCGCCGGAGCCCGCGAACTGCCCGAGCAGCTCGACGTCCTCCCGGACCCGGCCGCCGAACAGCAGCCGGAGCCGGACCCGGTGATCACCCTCGATCTGCCCGGCCTGCTCGCCGACCACCTGCTCGCAGGCGGCGACGAGACCATCCGCACCGCGCTCGCCACCGGCCGGACCATCCGCCGCGGCCAGGGCCACTCCCTCCGGATCACCGCACCGCTCGAACTCCACCGCACCGCGCTGCAGCAGGCCGCCGCCCTCGCCACCGAATCCGCCGAGCGCAAGGCCCACCGGGTCTACGCCGCCCGCATCACGGCCGCGACCTGATCATCAGGGGCTTACCGCTAACCACGTCCTGATTGATCCCCGAAGCCGTGGGACCGCTGAACTCGGCTGCCTGCCTTCTCCGTCAAGGATGAGTAAAGCCTTACTGAGCAGGCGTTTTGAGTTTTCCTTTGCCGATTGCTTTACCTTTTCTTGGTTGTTCGGGTACTCTCTTCCGTAACGGAGGGGAGTACTCCCTGTCTGCTGCGGCGTACCCGTCAATACGGATCAGGCCAGATCCCGGGGCGTCGGCCCGCGGCACGAGGCGCATCACGCGCCATCGCCGCCGCGGGTGGAAGAGACCTCCGGTAGCGACGACGCTGACATGTGCCGTGACGTACTGCCGGAGGCGCAGTGGATGTTTCCATGACCCTGTGGGTCCTGACGATCGTGGGCCTCGCCGCCCTTGTCGCGGTCGACTTCTTCATCGGCCGCAAGCCGCACAACGTGTCGATCAAGGAGGCCGGCATCTGGACGATCGTCTGGATCGTCCTGGCCGGACTGTTCGGACTGGGCCTGCTCGTCTTCGGCGGCGGCCAACCGGCCGGAGAGTTCTTCGCCGGCTTCATCACCGAGAAGTCGCTGAGCGTCGACAACCTCTTCGTCTTCGTCCTGATCATGGCGAAGTTCGCGGTGCCGTCGCAGTACCAGCAGCGCGTGCTCCTCGTGGGTGTGCTCATAGCCCTGGTCCTGCGTGCCGTCTTCATCGCCGCGGGCGCCGCGATCCTCGCGTCCTTCTCCTGGGTCTTCTACCTCTTCGGCGCGTTCCTGATCTGGACGGCCTGGAAGCTGATCCAGGAGGCCAGGTCTGGCGAGGAGGACGAGGAGTACGAGGAGAACAAGCTGCTCAAGGCCGTCGAGCGCCGTTTCGGCGTGGCGGACCGCTACCACGGCACCAAGCTGTGGATCCAGCAGAACGGCAAGCGCGTCATGACGCCGATGCTGGTCGTGATGCTCGCGATCGGTACCACGGACGTGCTCTTCGCCCTCGACTCGATCCCCGCGATCTTCGGCCTGACCCAGGACCCGTACATCGTCTTCACGGCCAACGCGTTCGCGCTGATGGGTCTGAGGCAGCTGTACTTCCTCATCGGCGGCCTGCTCAAGAAGCTGGTCCACCTCTCGTACGGACTGTCGGTCATCCTCGGCTTCATCGGCGTCAAGCTGGTGCTGCACGCCCTCCACGAGTCCGGCGTCCACGTCCCCGAGATCTCCATCCCGGTCTCCCTCGGTGTGATCTGTGCCGTCCTGATCGTCACGACGATCACCAGCCTGATGGCATCCAGGAAGCAGACGCCGGACCGGGACGCGCACTCGCGGACCGAAGGCGCTCCGAAGGACAGCATCGAAGCCTGACCGCGTCGGACGTACGAAGAACCACCACCCCGAGCGGTGCGCGGCGCATTGCCGGACACCGCTCGCGGTGGTTGCTTGGGTCCTGAGCGTCCCCGTCCGGGGGGCGCCCCGGCCGGGGGGAAAAGTCCATGACATTCGTGCAGATCATCGACTTCGAGACCGAGCGCATCGACGAGATGCGCGCGCTCGTTCAAGAGGCCGACCAGCGGCTGGCAGGCCGCACCGGCGGTCCCACGCACCGTCTCGTCCTCAAGGACCGCAACACTCCGAACCGCTACCTCGTGGTCATCGAGTTCGAGTCCTACGAGGACGCCATGCGCAACAGCAGCGACCCCGAGACGAGCCGGATGGCGGACCAGTTGGCGGCGCTGTGCACCAGGCCGCCCTCCTTCACCGACTGCGACGTGCAGGAGATGACCGAGCTCAAATAGGGCCGGGCGCCGGAGCGGGTTCCGTCACCGTGACCGGCACCGGACGGGTCTCCGGCAGCAGTGCGAAACACCCGAGGCTGAGCAGGGCCACGGCCGTCAGATAGGCGCCGACACCCCAGGGCACCCGGCCCCCCTGCTCGGCCAGCGCGGTGGCCACGATCGGGGTGAGGGCGCCGCCGAGCACCCCGCCGAGGTTGTAGCCCACCGCCGCGCCCGTGCAGCGCACCCGGGGCTCGTACAGCTCCGGCAGATACGCAGCGATCACGGCGAACATCGTGACGAGGGCGAGCATCGCCCCCAGGAAGCCGAGGAGCATCAACGGGGGCTCGCCCGTCGACAGCAACGCGACCATGGGGAACATCCACAGGGCGGTGGCGGCACAGCCCGTCAGGCACAGCGGCCGCCGCCCGCAACGGTCACCCAGGACCGCCAGCAACGGGGTCAGGGCGCCCTGCACCACGACGGTGGCCATGACACATGCCAGCATGACCGTACGGCTCACGCCGAGCCGCTCCGTCGCATACGCCAGGGACCAGGTCGTCATGGTGTAGAAGACCGCGTACCCGACCGCGAGCGCGCCGGCCGTCAGCAGCACGAGCCGCCAGTGGCCGCGCACGACCTCGGCGAGCGGCACGCGCGCGTGGTCGTCGATTTCCAGGAAGAGCGGGCTCTCCGCGAGTGAACCGCGCAGCCACAGACCGGCCAGGGCGAGCACACCCGCCCCCCAGAACGGAATCCGCCATCCCCAGGAGGCGAACTGCGCGTCCGACAGCGTCGCCGACAGTCCCAGCATCACGCCGTTGGCCAGCAGGAAACCCAGCGACGGGCCGACCTGGGGAAAGCTGGACCACAGTGCGCGCCGCCCGTCCGGCGCATGCTCCGCGGTCAGCAGCACCGCACCGCCCCACTCCCCACCGAGCCCGAGCCCCTGCAGAAAACGCAGCACAAGAAGGAGCACGGGAGCGGCCATACCGATCGTGCCGAACGTCGGCACACAGCCGACCGCCACCGTCGCGGCTCCGGTCAGCATCAACGAGGCAACGAGGACCGGCCTTCGCCCGCGCCGGTCCCCGATGTGCCCGAACAGCACCGAGCCGAGCGGTCGCGCGATGAAGCCGATCCCGAAGGTTCCGAAGGCCGCCAGCGTGCCTGCCAATGGCGAGAACGTGGGAAAGAACAGCGGCCCCAAGACCAGGGCGGCAGCGGTCCCGTAGACGAAGAAGTCGTAGAACTCGATGGCCGTCCCGACGAGAGAGGCGGCCGCGAGCCGGAGCATGGAGGGGGCCCTTACGATGCGTACGTCGTGCATGTCGCGTCAACTACCCACGGTGACCTGGGGTTACGGGGGCGCGCGGGGGCTCGGTGCACTCGTGGGGCGGGCGGGCGTACGCCCGGGTGGGCGGGCGGGGCAGTAGGTCAGGGTGATGCGCCGTGCGGGTCGTCGGACGCCCGACGCATCGTGATAGACCGGGGCTGAACAGCGGTCCTCCATGGGCCGACAGACCCGAACGGACCGGAGGAACCGTGCCCCGCACCCTTGCCGACGCCCCGATCATGATCCTCAACGGCCCCAACCTGAACCTCCTCGGGCAGCGTCAGCCGGAGGTCTACGGCTCCGACACGCTCGCGGACGTCGAGGCCCTGTGTGCGAAGACGGCGGCCGCGTACGGGGGCACGGTGGACTTCCGCCAGTCCAATCACGAGGGCGAGCTGGTGGACTGGATCCACGAGGCGCGGCTGAACCACGCCGGAATCGTGATCAACCCCGCCGCGTACTCGCACACCTCTGTCGCGATCCTTGATGCGCTCCACACCTGTGACGGGCTGCCTGTGGTGGAGGTCCACATCTCCAACATTCACCAGCGCGAGCAGTTCCGGCACCACTCGTATGTCTCGCTGCGTGCCGACGGCGTCATCGCCGGGTGCGGGGTGCAGGGGTACGCGTTCGCGGTGGAGCGGGTAGCGGCGCTGGCCGGGGCGGCGCGGACGCAGGAGTGAGGGGCCCTCGCCGCGGTGAATCGGAGGAGTGAAGTCCCGTTGTCAGCGGCGGGTCACCCGAGGACAGCGAGCCACTGTCCCGAGGAGTGTGCGGCGAGACCGGACCCGCGCGTGACTAGGGCCGGGCCTCAGAGCCGTCCCGCCTCCACGATCCGACGCAGAAAGCGCTGCGTACGCTCCTGCTGCGGGTCGCCGAAGATCTGCTCGGCCGTGCCGCGCTCCAGGACAACCCCGCCGTCCAGGAAGCAGACCTGGTCCGCGACCTCGCGGGCGAAGCCCATCTCGTGGGTGGCCAGCACCATGGTCATGCCGTCGTCCTTGAGGTCCCGGACGACGGTGAGGACCTCGCCCACGAGCTCCGGGTCGAGGGCGGCGGTGATCTCGTCCAGGAGCAGCAGCCGGGGGCGTACGGCCAGCGCGCGCACGATCGCGACGCGTTGCTGCTGGCCGCCGCTCAGCCGGTCCGGGTACTCCTTGGCCCTGGCGCCGAGACCGAGGCGTTCAAGCAGTTCGCGGGCGTGCTCCTCGGCCGCCGCACGGTCCACTCCATGCACACGCCGAGGGGCGAGCGTGATGTTCTCCAGGACGGTCATGTGCGGGAAGAGGTTGTACGCCTGGAAGACCACGCCGATCCGGCGGCGCACGGTGTCCTGGTCGACACGTGGGTCGGTGATCTCCTCGCCGTCCAGCCAGATCGCGCCGTCGTCGATCTCCTCGAGCAGGTTCGCGCAGCGCAGCAGTGTCGACTTGCCGGAGCCGGAGGCGCCGATCAGCGCGGTCACCGTGTGCGGGGCGACCTCCAGATCGACATCCCGCAGGACGACCGAGCCGCCGAACGTCTTGCGGACGGACTCCATGCGCAGCACGGGCGAGCCGGAGGGGCCGGAGGATGCGGAGCCTTCGGAGGCGTCCGACTTGTGGAGGATGTCGCTCACAGGTTTCCTCCCTGCGCCCGCTGCCGGTCCATCCGGGCGGTCACCCAGTCCGTGAAGCGGGTCATCGGGATGGTCAGCGCCACGAAGACCAGCCCCGCGACGATGTACGGCGTGTAGTTGAGGCTGCGCCCCACGATGATGTCGGCGGCCCGCACCGCGTCCACCGCGCCGCCGATCGACACGAGCCCGGTGTCCTTCTGCAGGGAGACCAGGTCGTTCAGGAGCGGGGGCACCTGACGGCGTACGGCTTGGGGGAGCACCACATGGCGCAGCGCCTGCCGGTTGGTGAGACCGAGCGAGCGGGCCGCGGCGCGCTGCGAGGGATGGACGGACTCGATGCCGGCGCGGAACACCTCGGCGACGTATGCCGAGTAGGTCAGCGTGAGCGCCGTGCCGCCGAGCAGCACCGGGTCGACGGTCACGCCCTGCAGCCGCAGCGCGGGGACGCCCAGGACCACGATCATCAGATTGATGATGAGCGGGAGTCCGCGGAAGAAGTCCGTGTACGCGGCGGCCAGTACGCGCAACGGGAAGAACACCGGGCCGCGCAGGGTGCGGGCCACGGCTATCAGCATGCCGAGGATCAGGACCGCGACGCCGCACACCAGCAGCAGACGGACGTTGAGCCACAGTCCGTCGAGGACCTTCGGGAGCGCCTCGCGCGCGTACTGCGCGTTGAAGAACGTCTCCTCGGTGCGCGGCCAGCCGGGCGCGTTGACGACGATCAGAAAGAGGACCGCGCCGGTGACGAGGGTCGACAGCGCGGCGATGGCGGTGGCACGGCGGGCGCGGGCACGCTTGTAGCGCTCGCGCTCGATCCGCCGCTGGGAGGGGACGTACGCCGCGCCCCCGCCGGGCATGTCTCCCGCGCCGTCCGTGTCCCTCATGCCGCCCTCGCCGGAGTCCTGCCCCGACCCCTCCTTGGTGACCGTCACTTGAGCACCGGGGCGTCGACGGCATCGGAGAGCCACTGCTTCTCGAGCTTCGCCAGGGTGCCGTCCTTGCGCAGGGTGTCCACCGCGGAGGTCACGCACGAGGTCAGGGCGCTGCCCTTGTCGAGCACGAGACCGAACTGCTCGGGCGTACCGCCCTGGTTCTCGAACTGGCCGACGATCTTCGCGTCGGTCACCTCGGCCGCGGTGATGTAGAAGGCGGTCGGCAAGTCCACGACGATGGCGTCGACCTGACCGTTCTTCAGGGCGGACTTGGCCTGGTCGTTCTTGGCGAAGGCGGCCGGCTCCTGCTTCGGCTTCACCACGTCGGTGATGTAGTCGAGGCTGGTGGTGCCGACCTGGGCGCCCAGCTTGACGTCCTTCAGGTCCGCGATGCTCTTCGCCTTCGCGGCCTTGGAGCCCTTCAGGGCGATGACGGCCTGGCGGACGTCGTAGTAACCGGACGAAAAGTCCACGGCCTTCTTGCGCTCGGCGCTGATCGACACCTGGTTGATGTCGAAGTCGAAGGTCTTCTCACCCGGCGCGAAGGCCTTGTTGAAGGGGACGCTCTGCCACACGACGGCGCTGTTGTCGTAGCCGAGCTGCTTGGCCACGGCGTAGGCGACCGACGACTCGAAGCCCTTGCCGCTGGACGGCTTGTCGTCCTTGAACCAGGGCTCGTACGCGGGCTCGTCGGTCGCGATCGTCAGCTTGCCGGACGTCTTCGTGGCCAACTTGCCCTTCGCGCAGCTCTCGGCGCTTGCTCCAGATGCCTTGGCGGGGGCCTTCTCCGGCTGGGGGGCGCATCCCACGGCGAGGGCGAGCAGAGCGACGGTGGCGCCGGACGCGGCGCGGCGCAGGGCGCGTTGGGCGAGTTGCATGGCGGGAGAGTGACAGGGCGACCCATCGTTTGTCGAGGTCACGCGGGCAACTGTCCGCATACTGGGAACGAGTGTTGCATTCCTGTGAACGTCCGGGCGGAGAGTGCGCCGGGGCCGCCGGCCGAGGGCGGGGGTCGAGGGACCGGCGGCCCATACCGCGCAGGAGCCGTCATCCTGCGCGGGGCTGCTACCAGTTGACTGCGCAACCATGTGCGCCGGGAGCGCGCGCGGGGCATCAACGCGTGCGAACGGTTCACACGGGGCACGTGCGCTTGCTCTTCGAGCCGAGCGTGCTGATGGGCGTGGGGCTCACCACCCCCGGGCGTGCCACTCCGGAAGGTGCGGACGCTCGGCGCCCAGCGTGGTGTCGTTGCCGTGGCCGGGGTAGACCCAGGTCTCGTCCGGGAGCACGTCGAAGATCTTCGTCTCGACGTCGTGGATCAGGCTGGCGAAGGCCTTCGGGTCCTTGCGTGTGTTGCCGACGCCGCCCGGGAAGAGACAGTCGCCGGTGAACACGTGCGGGTGTCCGTGGGGGTCGTCGTAGACGAGGGTGATCGAGCCGGGCGTGTGGCCCACCAGGTGGCGCGCGGTGAGCTCCACGCGCCCCACCCGGATCGTGTCGCCGTCGTCGACCAGGACGTCGGTCGCCACCGGGATGCCCTCGGCGTCGTCGCGCCCCGCGTATGTACGCGCGCGCGTGGCCGATACGACCTCGGCGAGTGCCTGCCAGTGGTCGGCGTGCCGGTGGGTGGTGACGACGGACGCGATGCCGTCGTCGCCGATCATGCCGAGCAGCGTGCGTGCGTCGTTGGCCGCGTCGATCAGCAACTGCTCGTCGGTGGCCCGGCAGCGCAGCAGATAGGTGTTGTTGTCCATCGGGCCGACCGCGATCTTCGTGATCATCAGGTCCTGCAGCTCGTGCACATCGGCAGGGCCGCCGACCTTCACCACTCCGCTGTACGTCATGTCGGCAGCCTATAGCGCGCGACGCGACCGGGGACCCTCGGTGACCTATAGCGGAGGAAGCGTCGGCAGCGGTCCGCCCCCGACCCTCAGCGCGGATCCGTCGCGGCGTCCCGAGAGCCAGCCGAGCAGCTCGGGCGCGGGACCGCGCACGGCGAGCGGACCGCCCTCGGCGCCGCCGCCGGTCATCCAGACCCGGTCGTCGGTGGCGGCCAGCCCCGTCGAGGGCACGTCCTTGTGTCCGCCGAACCTCTCCGCCAGAAAGTCGATCTCCCGCACGACGAACTCCTCCGGCAGATCCTCCAGCTCGTACCCGATCCCGAGGTCGACATGGTGCAGCTCGACCTCGGCCCACCGCCGGAACGGCACCCGGGCCGCCGAGTCGGTGACCCCGTTGCGCAGTTCGACCGTGCGCGACCAGTCCGCGGGCGCGGCCCCGACTGCCTGGAAGCGGGCCGCGCTCTCGCGCAGGTCGGCGAGCTGGACGTCCAGGGGACGCGGGGCGTCCCGCTCGATGTCCTCGTCCCGGGCCGGTCCGGAGACGTACATGGGACGCCCCTCCAGGACGTTCACGAGTGCGTCGGCGTTGCGGGAGAGGTGGGCGAGGACATGGCCGCGGGTCCAGCCGGGCAGCCGTGACGACTCGGCCATGGAGGCGTTGTCCAGTTTGGCGGCTGCGGTGAGGAGTCGTTCGGTTGCGTCACGTACAGATGCCAGGTCGCGCGCGTGATCAATCATGAGGCCGACCCTAGCCCCGCCACTCCTTCGGGTGAAGGAGGCGGACCGGGCCCGCAAATCGAATGCACGTGCTATATGGTCGAGTGCGGCGTCGGGCATGCTGGATGGGCGGGGATTGTTATGAACCCTGGAATCCGACCGGCGTTGTCAGTGGCTCCCCCTAGTCTGAGAAAGCACGGGGGCCCCGCCCCTGTCGCTTCTCTCAAGAAAGGTGCGGACCGGCGTGGCCGACCGTCTCATCGTCCGTGGCGCGCGCGAGCACAACCTGAAGAATGTCTCGCTCGACCTGCCACGCGACTCGCTCATCGTCTTCACGGGCCTGTCGGGGTCGGGCAAGTCCTCGCTGGCCTTCGACACGATCTTCGCCGAGGGGCAGCGTCGTTACGTGGAGTCGCTGTCCTCGTACGCCCGGCAGTTCCTCGGCCAGATGGACAAGCCGGACGTCGACTTCATCGAGGGCCTCTCGCCGGCGGTCTCCATCGACCAGAAGTCGACCTCGCGCAACCCGCGCTCGACGGTCGGCACGATCACCGAGGTCTACGACTACCTGCGTCTGCTCTTCGCGCGCATCGGCAAGCCCCACTGCCCCGAGTGCGGCCGCCCGATCACGCGCCAGTCGCCGCAGGCCATCGTCGACAAGGTCCTGGAGCTGCCGGAGGGGAGCCGCTTCCAGGTGCTGTCGCCGTTGGTACGTGAACGCAAGGGGGAGTTCGTCGACCTCTTCGCCGATCTTCAGACCAAGGGTTACAGCCGCGCCCGTGTGGACGGCGGGACGATCCAGCTCTCCAACCCGCCCACCCTGAAGAAGCAGGAGAAGCACACCATTGAGGTGGTCGTCGACCGCCTCACGGTGAAGGACTCCGCCAAGCGCCGCCTCACCGACTCCGTCGAGACCGCGCTCGGCCTGTCCGGCGGCATGGTCGTGCTCGACTTCGTCGACCTCCCCGAGGACGACCCCGAGCGCGAGCGCATGTACTCGGAGCACCTGTACTGCCCGTACGACGACCTGTCCTTCGAGGAGCTGGAGCCCCGCTCCTTCTCCTTCAACTCGCCCTTCGGCGCCTGCCCTGAGTGCACCGGCATCGGTACGCGCATGGAGGTCGACCCCGAGCTGATCGTCCCGGACGAGGACAAGACCCTCGACGAGGGCGCCATCCACCCCTGGTCGCACGGGCACACCAAGGACTACTTCGGCCGGCTCATCGGCGCCCTCGCGGACGCGCTGGGGTTCCGGACCGACATCCCCTTCGCGGGCCTGCCGCAGCGTGCCAAGAAGGCGCTGCTCTACGGCCACAAGACGCAGATCGAGGTCCGCTACCGCAACCGGTACGGGCGCGAGCGCGTGTACACGACGCCCTTCGAAGGCGCCGTCCCGTTCGTGAAGCGCCGGCACAGCGAGGCCGAGAGCGACGCCAGCCGCGAGCGCTTCGAGGGCTATATGCGCGAGGTGCCGTGCCCCAGCTGTGAGGGCACCCGCCTCAAGCCGATCGTCCTCGCGGTCACGATCATGGACAAGTCGATCGCCGAGGTCTCCGCGATGTCGATCAGCGACTGCGCGGACTTCCTGCGCGAGCTGAAGCTGGACGCCCGCGACAAGAAGATCGCCGAGCGGGTCCTGAAGGAGGTCAACGAACGGCTGCGGTTCCTCGTCGACGTCGGCCTGGACTACCTGTCGCTGAACCGTGCGGCCGGCACGCTCTCCGGCGGCGAGGCCCAGCGCATCCGGCTGGCCACACAGATCGGCTCCGGCCTCGTCGGTGTCCTGTACGTCCTCGACGAGCCGTCCATCGGCCTGCACCAGCGTGACAACCACCGGCTGATCGAGACCCTGGTCCGGCTGCGCGACATGGGCAACACGCTCATCGTCGTCGAGCACGACGAGGACACCATCAAGGTCGCCGACTGGGTCGTCGACATCGGCCCCGGAGCGGGCGAGCACGGTGGCAAGGTCGTGCACAGCGGCTCCCTGAAGGAACTGCTCGCCAACGACGAGTCGGAGACCGGCAAGTACCTCTCGGGCAAGAAGGCGATCCCACTGCCCGACATCCGGCGCCCGCACGACCCGTCCCGCCGGCTCACGGTGCACGGCGCCCGCGAGAACAACCTGCAGGACATCGATGTGTCGTTCCCGCTGGGCGTGTTCACGGCCGTCACGGGCGTGTCCGGCTCCGGAAAGTCGACGCTGGTCAACGACATCCTGTACACGCACCTGGCCCGCGAGCTGAACGGCGCGCGGAGCGTGCCCGGCCGGCACACGCGCGTGGACGGCGACGACCTCGTCGACAAGGTCGTGCATGTCGACCAGTCGCCCATCGGCCGTACCCCGCGGTCGAACCCGGCGACGTACACCGGTGTCTTCGACCACATCCGCAAGCTGTTCGCCGAGACGACCGAGGCGAAGGTCCGCGGATACCAGCCCGGCCGCTTCTCCTTCAACGTCAAGGGCGGCCGTTGCGAGAACTGCGCGGGCGACGGCACGATCAAGATCGAGATGAACTTCCTCCCGGACGTCTACGTCCCGTGCGAGGTCTGCCACGGCGCCCGCTACAACCGGGAGACCCTGGAGGTCCACTACAAGGGCAAGTCCATCGCCGAGGTCCTGAACATGCCGATCGAGGAGGCACTCGGCTTCTTCGAGGCCGTGCCCGCGATCGCGCGCCACCTCAGGACGCTGCATGACGTCGGTCTCGGCTACGTCCGTCTCGGCCAGTCCGCGACCACCCTGTCCGGTGGTGAGGCCCAGCGCGTGAAGCTCGCCAGCGAGCTGCAGAAGCGGTCCACCGGACGCACGGTCTACGTACTGGACGAGCCGACCACCGGTCTGCACTTCGAGGACATCAGCAAGCTGCTCAAGGTGCTCGGCGGACTGGTCGACAAGGGCAACACGGTCATCGTCATCGAGCACAACCTCGACGTCATCAAGACCGCCGACTGGCTCGTGGACATGGGTCCCGAGGGCGGTGCGGGCGGCGGTCTCGTGATCGCCGAGGGCACGCCGGAGGAGGTCGCCGGGGTCCCGGCCAGCCACACCGGCAAGTTCCTTCGTGAGGTCCTCGGCGCCGACCGCATCAGTGACGCGGCCTCGGTGAAGGCCCCCCGCAAGGCGGCGGCCAAGAAGGCGGTCGCGGCCACGTCGGCGACGAAGAAGACGGCGACGGCGAGGACGGTGAAGTCCGCCAACAACACGGCGACCACGAAGGCGGCCGGCGCCGCGAAGAAGGCGGCACCCGCGAAGAAGACGACGCGGGCGCGCAAGGCCTGACCCACGGCGTACAGGAGGACTCGGCGCCCCCCCGGGGGTGCCCCGGGGGGGCCGCGCCGGGGGGGGGGTGGACGGGGGGCGGAGCCCGGTCGCCCCCAGGGCGGCCAGGGGTGCGCGGGGGCCCCGGTCGCG
>NZ_JBEOZU010000116.1:0-25467 GCF_040298185.1 Streptomyces sp. NPDC001634
CCTGGGCCGGGGACGCCGTACCCGCGCGGGCCGCCGAGGGGCCGCGACGGCTCGCCGCCTCCGTACGTGAGAACACACATACCGGGCCGCTGCCCGCGCCCGCCCGGAACGCACCCGCGCTGCGCGCCCTCGACGACGCGCTGCTGCACGCCGCCGACGCCTTCGACCGGGGCGGCGACGGACGCGACCTGCACGCCCGGCGCCGTACCGCCACATCCGTGCTGCGCACCGCCCTCGGCCCCGGAGGGCGCGAGTACGGACTCCGGGTCGCCCTCAGTTTCGGGGCCGGCGCGGCCGTCGCACAGGCGCTGCACCACGCCCACTGGTACGGGCAGCACACGCACTGGTACTGGCTCCCCGCCACCGCCGTCTTCCTGGTCAAGCCCGACCTCGGGCCGCTGCTCTCGCGCGTGCTGTGCCGGGCCGCGGGGACAGTGCTGGGTGCCGTCGTCTTCGCCGGATGCGCCGCCGTGGTGCCCCGGCCCGCCGGGCTCATCGCGATCGTCGCGCTGTGCGGGGCGCTCATCCCCGTCGCCACGCGCCACTTCGCCGCGCAGACCGCCGTCGTCACCGTTCTCGTTCTCGCCCTCGTGATGGTCGGCGGGGAGTCCCAGGCCTCCTGGAGCCGGATCGGGGAGACGCTGCTGGCCTGCGGGATCGTGCTGCTGGTCGGGCATCTGCCGGCGCCGGGACAGCGCGGCGGCACCGTACGGGCGCGGCTGACCCGAGCGGTGGAGGCCGCGCACGCCTACCTGACGCACGTGCTGACCAGCGAGGACGACCGGGCCGGGCGCTGGGCGCTGCGCCGCGAGGCCTACCGCGCGCTCGCCGAGGCCCGCCTCGCGATCGACCTGGCCGCCGCCGAACTCCCCGCCCTCGCCCGGCACACGAAGGGCACGGACGAGGTGGCCACCACGCTCGAACGGCTCGTCGACACGACCACCGCGTGCGCCGTGCACCTCGACGACACCGGACGGCTCACGCCCCGCCACCGCGAACGGCTCGCGGAACTCCTCGACGAACTCGCCGAGCGGCGCGCGCACGCCGGACTCGGCACCGAGGACGCGCCCGTCCTGCCCCTTGCGGTCTAGCGGAGCGACCGGCGTCTACTGCCCCACCTGCACCCACACCGGCGCATGGTCCGACCCCGGTACCCCGCGCCGTTCGCCCGGGTCGGCTCCGACGGACGGCAGCCGGAGCGCGTCGCCCGGCAGGCCCGTGCCCGCCGCGGTGAGGCGGTGGACCAGCTGATGGCTCACCAGTATGTGGTCGATCAGTTCGCGCCGCCCGGAGGTGACGCGCGAGTACCGCTCGTCCGCGGGAATCAGCGGCGCCACGTCCCACAGACGCACGGCGTCGCCCCGGTCCGGCTTCTCGTATCCCGGTGTGCCGATCTCGGAGCCGGGCGGGCCCAGCAGGATCTGGGTGGTCGCCGCCTGCACCTCGTCGTTCATGTCGCCGAGCAGCGCCACGTCGCGGGTGCGGCCCTCGCCCGCCAGCAACTCGTCGGCGAGCGCGCGCAACGCCGTTGCCTCGGCAGCCCGCCGGTAGAGGGCGTACGCGCCGTAGCGGGCCCGTTCGCCCTCGTCGTGCGGCTGGAACCGGCCGTCCGGGTACGACAGCAGCTTCGACTTCAGATGGGCCACCGCGACCTTCAGTGTCAGCGCCTGAGCGGCGATCTCCACCGCCAGGAAGCCACGGCCCGCGTGCGCCACGGGCGTGCCGTCGTCGTCTCCCTGCACGGGCCGCAGGTGCTCCGGAAACGCGTTGGTGTCGGCGAGCACCCGTGGCTGCGGGCGGCTGAGGAAGCCGACCCGGATGCCGCGGCCGTCCGGGTGCTGCGAAAGCGTGACGTGCCACTCGCCGTCCAGCATCCCGGCCAGGTCCGCCAGTGCTTCGGGGTCCCCGACCTCCTGGACGCCGAGCAGAGTCGGGTCGAGTTCCGTGATCACGGCGGCGAGGGCGGCGAGCTTGGTCTCGTACGCCTCCTTGTCCTTGGGGCCGAACGGGCCTCCAGGCCGGTAGAGGTTCTCCAGGTTCCAGGTGCCGAGGAGCATGCAGGGCTCCTTCCAGAAGCCGGACGGCGGGCTGTGCTGAGGCCAGCGTGCGCGCGGATCCGGCGGGGGAACAGGGCGGCGACGGGATGCGCGGTTCACGTCGCCCGGGGATACGACCGGGCCGTACGGTGACGGGATGACGTCGACTCCGGCCGATCGGCCGACTGTTCCCGCTGACCTCATCATCACCGGATGCACCGTCCTCGTGCACGACGATCATGAGCGGGTCGGCTTCGCGGAGGACGCCGCGATCGTCGTACGGGGCGGGGCCGTGGCGTCGGTGACGGGGGCCGCGGACGTCAGGGACCTCCCCGCCGTCGAGCGCATCGACGCACGCGGCCAGGTGGC
The DNA here is from genome assembly GCF_040298185.1 of Streptomyces sp. NPDC001634. Taxonomy (NCBI): domain Bacteria; kingdom Bacillati; phylum Actinomycetota; class Actinomycetes; order Kitasatosporales; family Streptomycetaceae; genus Streptomyces; species Streptomyces sp. NPDC001634. Next base: position 2,406 of record NZ_JBEOZU010000116.1, read on the forward strand.
GCTGCCCGGACTGATCAACTGCCACACCCACTCACCGATGGTCGCCCTGCGCGGCATCGCCGAGGACCTGCCCGTGGAGGAGTGGTTCAACGACTACGTCTGGCCCATCGAGTCCAACCTCACGGAAAAGGATGTGGAGTTGGGCGCCCGGCTCGCCTGTGCGGAGATGATCCGCGGCGGCGTCACCTGCTTCGCCGACCACTACTTCTCGATGGGGACGGTCGCCTCCGTCGTGGCCGAGTGCGGCCTCCGCGCCCACCTGGGGGAGGCGTTCTTCTCCTCGGGGGGTGCCCAGGGGCGCCGGAAGTCGCTGGAGTTCGCGCTACGGCACCGGGGTGCCGCCGACGGCCGCATCACCACCGCGCTCGCACCCCACGCCCCGTACACCGTGCACGACGCGGACCTGGCGGCCACCGCCGGACTCGCCCGGGAACACGGCCTCCCCGTGCACATCCACGCCGCCGAGAACCGTGAGCAGACCGAGACCAGCCTGGCCCGGCACGGCCGAACGCCCATCGAAGTCCTTGAGGCCGCAGGGCTCCTCGACACGGACCTGCTCATCGCACACGGCACCGGCATCATCGAGCGCGACCTGCCGGTGCTGGAGCGTGCGGCCGGAGGCGTGGCCGTGGCGACCGCGCCCCGTGGCTGTCTCAAGTTCGCCTGGCCCACCACGACACCCGTACGGGCCCTGCGTGCCCTCGGAATCCCCGTCGGGCTCGCGACCGACGGCGCCGCTTCGAACAACTCGCTCGACGTGTGGGAGTCCATGGCGCTCACCTCCCTGGCGCAGAAGTCGGCCGAGGGCGACCCGCGCTGGCTGACGTCCCGTCAAGCCCTGCATCACGCCACACTGCAGAGCGCCCGGGCAGTCGGCCTCGGCGACCGCATCGGCAGCGTCGCGCCGGGGCGCCGCGCGGACATCGTCCTCGTCGATCTCACCGGAGCGCACACCCAGCCCGTCCACGACCTCGCCGCCACCCTCGTGCACAGCACCCGCGCTTCGGACGTCCGCACCACGATCGTCGACGGGCAGGTCCTCATGCGGGACCGCGAGCTGCTGACGATCGATCTGCCGGCGACCGTACGGGAGCTGGGGGAACGGCTGCCCGCGCTCGTCGACCGCAGTCACGCCACCCGGATCCAGGAGTACGGCACATGATCGCGGATGCATCTCCATGCCGGGACAAAAGGGTTGTTCTGGGAGATTCCTCTCGACTTCGCGTTGACCGAGTGTCGAGTACGTCTCAGTACCGTCACGTCATGAGCCGTTCACCCTGGGGTAGGCGTTTAACTCTATGAGCCGATCGGGATCGGCTCGCCGAAACTCGGCGTGGCAAGGAGGTGCAGGGTGAACGGGCGAACGGTGCTGGAGCGCTTTCCCGCCGGCGGGCCGCGCGGCTCATGGCCGGCGGAGGAGTTCGCGCAGGCGCGGCGCCTGGAGGGGCAGCCCGCGGAGGTCGTCATGGACCTGGCGACGGACGCGTTCCTGGTGATCGTGCCGGGGACCGACGCAGCCGAGTGACCGCCGCGCGTCGGACTCAGCCGGCCTCGGGGGCCGGCACCTTCGCAGCGAACTGCTCGGCCTGAAGCGCGTACAGCTCCGCATAGACGCCGCCCGCGGCCAGGAGCTCGTCCGGGGTGCCGGACTCCACGAGCCGCCCCTGGTCCAGGACGTGCACCAGGTCGGCGTGGCGTACCGAGGCCAGCCGGTGCGTGATCAGGACGACCGTCTGGCCGGAACCCGCAAGCGCACGGATCTTCTCGAAGACCTCCAGCTCGGCCCGGGCGTCGAGGGCGGCCGTCGGCTCGTCCACGATCAGGATCTGTCCGCGCCGGTAGGCGGCCCGTGCGATGCCGAGCCGCTGCCACTGCCCGCCGGACAGTTCGTGCCCGCCGCTGAAGCCGCGCGCGAGGAGCGTGTCGAGGCCGCGCGGCAGGTCGGCCACGACGTCCTGGGCACCGGCCTGGGTGATGGACGCGTCGAGGCGCTCCTCGGTCAGGGGCGCGCTCGTGCGCCCGATGGCGACGTTGACGCGGGCCGTGAACGGCCACCGTTTGAAGTCCTGCGCCACCATCGCGACGCGCTCGGCGAGTTGCTGCCGGTCGGCGGTCGCCGCGTCGACGTCGTCCCACAGGATCCGGCCGCCGTCGGGTGCGTACAGCCCGGCGAGGAGTTTGACCAGGGTCGTCTTGCCGGACCCGTTCTCGCCGACGAGCGCCACGATCCGGCCGAGCGGCATGGACAGCGTGACGTCCTTCAGGGCGGGCCGGTTCGAGGTGCCCGGGTAGGTGAAGGTGACGTTCTCGAAGCGGATCTCGCCCGGGTCCTCGGGCAGCGGTTCGCCGCCCACCGGGATCGCACGCTTGGCCGCCTCGACGTAAAGGCGCTGCAGATCGCCCACGAACAGGGCCTCCTCGTGCAGCGAGTTGACCTCCAGGACGAGAGTGTCGAGGCTCGCCGAGCCGGTGCGGATCGCGATGACCGCCGTGCCGGCCACGGACAGCGACATCGCACCCGCGAGCAGCAGTCCGCCCAGCGTCGCGTACGTCGCCACGGTGGCCAACCCGGTCCAGGCGGCCGCGAACAGACCGGTACGGGCCGCGAGCCGGGCCAGTCGGGCCTGTTCGGCCTCGGCGCTCTCCGACATCGAACGGAAGTGGCGCAGCAGGAACGGGGCGACGCCGTGCACGCGGATCTCCGGGGCGGCGGCGGGCTCGGTGAGCAGACCGCTGAGCAGGTGGCCCGCGCGCGCGTGCTGCACCCAGGCGTGGAAGGACTCGTAGCGGCGCCGGGCGATCGTCAGGGCGCTCCATGCGCTGGGCAGCGTCATCGTCACCAGGAGCGGGAGCAGCGCGGGATGCAGGACCGTCAGCACACCCGCCGCCGCGATCAGCGAGATCATCGCGTTCACGACCCGCGTGGCCATCGCGATCATGCGGCGGGCGGACGCGGAACCGTACTGCGCGGTGTCCAGCAGCTTGTGGAAGGCGTCGTCCTCGATCGCGGACAGCTCCACGGCCGCCGCGCGCTCCAGATACAGCTCGGTCGCGACCCGCTCCACCTTCGGCTCCAGCCGTCCGGTGGCATACGTCGACGCGGCCCGCAGCAGGGCGGCCAGCAGCATCACCGCGGCGACCGCGACCAGTGCCGGGACCGCGCCGCGCAGCCGGTCCTCGACCGGGCCGCTCGTCATCAGCCGCCCCAGCACCGAGTTGACCGCCAGCAGGCTCACCGCCTGCGCGACGCCACGGCCCAACTCGGCGCCCAGGACGACGCGGGCGGCTCGCCGGTCCGCCTGCCAGGCGAGCCGGAAGCTGGAGGCGAGCAGCGACGGCAGCTGTGTGACCATGGCCCGGAAGTTCAGCTCCAGGAATGCGTCGGAGTGCTGCGACCAGCCCATGTCGTAGCGCAGCGGACCGCCGAAGAGCAGCGATTCCGAGTCGGATGTGGCCGGTCCCGGCTCACCGGACTTCTTCCCGCCGGCGTTGGCGGGTCGGTTTCGTACTTGCCTCGCCACGCATGACCTCCCCCGAGTGCGCACGATCGATGGTCTCCCCAGAAACGCATCCCTCCATCCGTGCGCGCAAAGGAGTTTCGGCAGAACAGGCGATCTTCGGACCGTGCGATTGACGGCGGGGGCGCCGACTGCGGTTGTCGGTCCGGGCCGTTGTCGGTGACATCTACGTGTCGACCGGGGCGTATGCCGGGACGCCGTCTCTCAAACGCGTGCTGTTCGTCCTGGGGCCCGTCTCCGACAGCCGCGGCACAACCGCACGCGCCCGTGCGTCACATGGACGGTCCGAACGTCACATGGACGGACGTACGGTCATGCGCTGATCGGACGCGACCATGCCGGAGGAGTGCCCGTGACCCGGCACAGCGCCAGATAGAGCGGGATCGGCGGGGTGTAGGGCACGTTGTCGTTCGGCCGGTGAATCAGTCCGGGGGTGCCCGGCGCGTCCGGTACGAGCGCTCCCCTGACATAGCGCGCGGGCGCCGGCCAGTCCAGGGCGACATCGGAGTCGCTCGGCACGATCCACCACCAGTCGGCCCGGTCGGCGTACACACAGCCCACCCGCGGCAGCCGGGGCAGCAAAAGTGGTCCGTAGTGGGCGGGCACGGCCACCGCGTCGCAGCCGAGGGGGACCGCCATGCCGTCGGGAAGGGGGATCCGGAGCTGCCCGGACACCGCCCCGGACGTCTGCCGTGCCCGCCCCAGTCGGACCAGCGAGTCCAGGGTCATGACCTGTGCGGTTCGGGGTCCAGCGGCCTGCGCACCCCTCACGCCCATTCGGTCCCCGGTCCCCGGTATGCGCCGGCCCCGGAACCCCGGCCGTCCGCCGGGCGCTTCTTCGCACTCCACCCCAGGTCGGAGCGTGCCTCGCCGTTCGCCGGCGGCTTCTTGGCGCTCCAGCCGAGGTCGGACCGTGCCCCGGTGTCCTCCGATGCCCGGGACCTGTCGCCGGAACACGACAGGTCCCGGGACGGCTGCGCCGGATGAGGCCGTTCGCCGGACGCGGGCTGCTCGGCCGCCCGCTTCAGCTCGGCCCAGACCAGCAGTCCGGGCCCCGCCTCCTGGGCTCCCCAGGCCCGGCACAGGGCCGCGACGAGAAGCAGTCCCCTCCCGTGCTCCTCCTCGGGGCGCTGCGCAACGGGGTGCGGCTCGCCCGGAGCGCAGCCCTCGTCGCGTACGGCTATGCGCACCAGGTCGTCCTCGTCCTGCAGTTCACAGACGACGTGTTCCCCCGCGGTGTGCACGATCGCGTTGGTGACCAGCTCGGAGACGACCAGGGTGGCCGTGTCGCAGGTGTCGTCGCACACCGCCCAGCCGGACAGACGTGCACGCGTCAACCGCCGCGCCTGTGCGACGGAACTCGGATGGGCGGGCAGCTCGAAGCGGAACCTGCGCTCGCGGGGCGCGCCGGGGCGCAGCCCTGTGGCGCCGCCCAGGCCGAACCGGTCTGCGGCGTCTGTTCCTAACTGAGCGGACGGAATCACGCTTGCCACTATCGCCTTGGCCTGAACACTTGGCAAGAGTCACTCTGAAAATTGCAGAGTGCAGTGTGACTCCGAGAAGGGGCGTGGCACACTGCTCGCAACAGCACGCCGAACGGCGCCAGTTGGAATCTGAAGCACGGACCTCCGAGTCCGGTGCCCGCGTCGGGAGTTCGCAGATCGAGTTCGAACATGCGCGTGGAACGGTGCGAAAAGGTTTCGAACGGCGCCATCCGGGCTGTCATGACACGGGAGGACGGGAGGGGGCGCGGGATGAGCGAGCCGCGATCGGCGCCGACGGTCGGTCAGGTCGTCCTCGGCCGACGCCTGCTGGACCTGCGTGAACGGGCCGGTCTCAAGCGGGAGGAGGCCGCGCGCATCCTGCGCGTCGCACCCGCCACCGTCCGCCGCATGGAGACGGCCGAGGTCGCCCTCAAGATCCCTTACCTTCAGCTGCTGCTGAAGTCGTACGGGGTCGGCGACGAGGAGGCCGAGGCCTTCGTCCAACTGGCCGAGGAGGCCAACCAACCGGGCTGGTGGCAGCGGTTCCACGACATCCTGCCGGGCTGGTTCTCGATGTACGTCAGCCTGGAGGGCGCCGCCGCGCTCATCCGCCAGTACGAGCCCCACTTCGTGCCCGGCATCATGCAGACCGAGGAGTACGCCCGAGGTGTGCTGAAGTCCGGCGCCATCGGGCAGACCAGTCCCGAGGACATCGAGCGCCATGTGGCGTTGCGCATGCAGCGCCAGGACCTGCTCACGCGCGAGAACGCCCCCCGCATCTGGGCCGTGATGGACGAGACCGCGCTGCGCCGACCGGTCGTCGGCCCTCAGGTCATGCGCGCCCAGGTCGAGAGACTGCTGGAGGTCACGAAGCTGCCCCATGTGACGCTGCAGGTACTCGAGTTCTCCTCGGGCCCGCACCCCGGCACGTACGGGCCCTTCGTACTGTTCCGATTTGCCATGTCAGAACTGCCCGACATGGTCTACAGCGAGTACCTGACCGGCGCCGTCTACCTGGATGCGCGCGCCGAGGTGGCGACCCATCTCGAGGTCATGGACCGCATGGCGGCCCAGGCCGCTACGGCACAACGCACGAAGGAGATCCTCGAGGATCTCCGCAAGGAGCTGTGAATGGATCGCATCACGCCGCGCAAACGCGTCTACAACGGCATGCCCGCCCGCGAACTGGGCAGCGAGGGCTGGCACAAGCCGTGGAGCGGCGGCAACGGCGGCAACTGCCTGGAGGCGATGAAGCTCGCCGACGGCCGGATCGCCGTCCGCCAGTCCACCGACCCGGACGGGCCCGCGCTGATCTACACCTCCGACGAGATGACCGCGTTCATCGAAGGGGCCAAGGCGGGGGAGGCGGACTTCCTGCTCTCGTAACTCCCTTGTTGACTCGCTTGTTGATCCACATAAATTGGCACTCAGTTGATCATTGACTGTCCCAGAGACTTATGGAGTTCCTCATGACCGGGCAGGACCCCGCCCAGGACGCAGTCGTCATGGACACCAGCAAGCCGCACCCGGCGCGCATGTACGACTGGTACCTCGGCGGGAAGGACAACTACCCCGTCGACGAGGAGATGGGCCGGCAGATGCTCGCCCTCGACCCGAGGGTGCCCGTGATGGCACGGGTCAACCGCGCGTTCATGCACCGCGCCACGCGCTGGCTGGCCGAGAACGGCGTACGGCAGTTCCTGGACATCGGCACCGGCATACCGACCGAGCCGAACCTCCACCAGATCGCCCAGCAGATCGCGCCGGACGCGCGCGTCGTCTACTGCGACAACGATCCGATCGTGCTGGCCCATGCCGCGGCCCTGCTGCGCAGCACGCCCAAGGGGATGACCGAGTACCTGCAGGCCGACGTGCGCGACCCGGCCACCATCATCGACGGTGTCAAGCGGATCCTGGACCTCGACCGGCCGGTGGCGCTTTCCCTCGTCGCCCTGCTGCACTTCGTCTCCGACGAGGACGGCGCGCACGAGCTGGTCCGCCGGCTGCTGTCCGAACTGCCCTCCGGCAGCTATCTGATGATGACCCATGCCACCGCGGACTTCACTCCGGAGGAGTCGGCGGCGGCGACCGCGAAGCTCAAGGCCTCCGGAGTCACGCTGGCGCTCCGCTCGCGCGACGAGTTCGCCCGCTTCTTCGACGGACTCGACCTCGTCGAACCCGGCGTCGAGGTCGTCGACAAGTGGCACCCGGAGCTGGGCGAGCCCGTTCCCGGGCAGGACGACGGGGTCATTCCCGGCTACGGGGCGGTGGGCCGCAAGCCGTAGTCACGGGCTGCTGTCCCCGGGGCCGGGCGCCTCGCCGACGATGTCGGGGAACCGTCCGGCTCTGCGGGGGCTCGCCAAGCCGCCGCGGTCACCCCACACCGTGCCTCTTCACTGCGCCTCTTCGGGTTCACTGCGCCTCTTCGGGCCGTCGCTCCTCTGGAGCGACGGGTCTCGTTCTCGGAAACCGCAACCGCAACCGCAACTGCAACCGCAACTACAACCACAACCACGTCCGAAGCCGAAGCCTCGGCTACGCCGTCATCGGCCGGTCATACGGTCCGATCGGCGCCGGCAGGCGCGACGCGCCGCCCGTCAGCCGCCGGTCCACCGCCGCCGCCACGGCCCGCCCCTCCGCGATCGCCCACACGATGAGCGACTGTCCGCGTGCGGCGTCCCCGGCGGCGTACACGCCCGGGACGTTCGTCGCGAAGTCCTCGTCCCGCGCGATCGTCCCGCGCGCGTCGAGCGCGAGCCCGAGCTGGTCGATCAGCCCGTCCCCGCGATCGGGCCCGGAAAACCCCAGCGCGAGCAGCACGAGGTCGGCGGGGAGCGTCCGCCCGGTGCCCGGCAGCGGCTGCCGCCGCTCGTCGACCTCGACCAGGTGCAGCGCCCGTACGTGTCCGTCGGCGTCCCCCGTGAAGCGGAGCGTGGACGCCGCGAAGAGCCGCGCGTCCGCGTCCGCCGCGGGCGCCGTCCCCAGATCGCGCGCCTCCTCGTGCGCGGCGGACAGCCGGTAGATCTTCGGATACGTCGGCCACGGCTCGGCGGTCTCGTCCCGCTCCGCCTCCGGCAGCGGATAGATGTCGAGCTGGGTCACGGACGCGGCCTTCTCGCGCACCGCTGTCCCCAGACAGTCCGCCCCGGTGTCGCCGCCCCCCACGATCACGACGTGCTTCCCGGCCGCCGACAGCGGTGAGACCTCCAGATCCCCCTCGCACACCCGGTCGGCCAGCGGCAGATACTCCATCGCCTGATGAATCCCGGCCAACTCCCGCCCGGGCACATCCAGTTCACGCCAGGCAGTGGCACCGGTCGCGAGCACCACGGCGTCGTAGCGCGCCCGCAGCTCGACGGCCCCGATGTCCTTCCCTATGGCCGTCGACGTACGGAACTTCGTCCCCTCGGCCCGCATCTGCTCCAGCCGACGGTCCAGATGCCGCTTCTCCATCTTGAACGCCGGTATCCCGTACCTGAGCAGCCCCCCGACCCGGTCCGCCCGTTCGTACACCGCCACCGTGTGTCCGGCGCGCGTGAGCTGCTGGGCCGCCGCGAGTCCGGCCGGCCCCGACCCGACGACCGCGACGGTCCGCCCCGACAGCCGCTCCGGCGGACGCGGCGGTGCGAACCCCTCCTCCCAGACCCGGTCCGCGATGGCCACCTCAACGTTCTTGATCGTGACCGCGGGCTGGTTGATGGCGAGGACGCACCCGGCTTCGCACGGTGCCGGGCACAACCGGCCCGTGAACTCGGGGAAGTTGTTCGTGGCGTGCAGCCGGTCGCTCGCCTTCCGCCAGTCCTCGCGCGAGACGAGGTCGTTCCACTCGGGGATCAGATTCCCGAGCGGGCAGGCGTCGTGGCAGAACGGAATCCCACAGTCCATGCAGCGGTTCGCCTGTCGGCTGATGATCGGCAGCAGTGCGCCCGGGACGTAGACCTCGTTCCAGTCCCGGACCCGTTCCTCGACCGGCCTGCGGGGCCATTCCTCGCGGGGAGTGGTCATAAAACCCTTGGGATCGGCCATGGCCGTCTCCCTTGTGTACATGTACGGGATCGTTTCGTGCCACGATACGACGGCGCCGCCCCGTCCGCCCCTCGCCGACGGGGGCCTCGGCGCGGGGCCGGAGGGCAGGGGCGAGCGCCTCAGCGCCCTCAGGACGCTCTGGGCCCTGACGTCTCTGAGGGGGCCTCTGGGTATCTGGAAGGCCTCAGGTGAGGGCGAGGACGTAGGACACCGTGGCGCCGGCCGACGCGGCCAGGCGGACGTGGTTCCACATCGTCCACTCGCTCACGTACGTGCGCCAATACACGGCCGCCTCCGGGGAACCGGGGTCAATCTTCAGGAGCGCGTCGTTGCGGGGCACGTTCGCCACGGCGGTCACTCCGAAGGCACCTATCAGATACAGGGCGCTGCCGACCAGGAGCTCCACCCTGCCGTCGTCGGGCCACAGCACGAAGGTCACCACGGCGAGCACAGCGCACAGCACGGCCGCACCCACGAACACGATCATGAATGCCGGTGTCATCGCGGCTTTGTTGATCGAGTTCATCGCCGCGACGCCCTGCGCGGGCGGGAGCGAGCCGAGCCCCTTCATCACCAACGTCGAGAACCCGCAGAACACCCCCGCCATCAGCCCCGTCGCGAACACTCCCAGCACGATCAGCACCAAGTACGGCCCATCGATCATGTCAACTCCCACGTCGATCCCCCGAGCCCAGAGATCCTTCCCGCCACTCCTCGTCACTACAAGTGAAATCACGTACAAGATCGGTGAACATGTGCGGGTCGCGTGGGTGCATGCCCGAGAGCCCAAGGGCGAGGATGCCCGCGCGTCCGGAGGGTGCGGCGAGGATGCCCGCGCGTCCGGAGGGTGCGGCGAGGATGCCCGCGCGTCCGGAGGGTGCGGCAGGACGCCCCGCGTCGGCAGGCAGTCGGCTTGGGTTCACGCCGCCTCCTCAGGACTCCACTCCCGCAGCACCCTCTCCACGCCCTCCGCGATGCGCCGCCGCGCCTCGGGCCGCGGTACCCCGTTCATGAGCAGCTCGTCGTACGGCGTCTCCGTATGGCGTACGGCCGCCCGGACCGCGGCCGTCACCGCCTCCGGCGACAGCGCCCGCCCCGCCGCAGTGCGCCCGACCCGTCCGCTTCCGCGAGCCGACGCATGCGCCGCGATAGCCTCCGCCCGCCCGGCCGGGCACCCGGGAAACAGCCGCTGGATCTCCTTCGCGAACGCCTCCGTGAACCGCACGTCCTCCGCCGCCCGACGCCGTGCGTCCCGCGCCCGACGTCTGCGCCGGGCCTCCGCATCCGCCAGGCACCGCTCCTCGGCCAGCGCGAGCGCGGCCTCCTCGACGAGCACCCCCTGCCGCTCGTACCGGCCCCGGCGCCGGTCGAACCGCACCACCACCGCCGACAGCCCACTCGCCTCCCGTGAGCGCCGGGTCAGCGCCGTGTCACCCCGCGGAAGGAACACCAGGTGCCCGAGGTCCGCGCAGTCCAGACATCGCGGCGTCCCCTCCTCCAACACCAGCAACGACAACGGCCCGCGCCGGCACCGGGCACAGTGCCGCCGCCTGATCGGCTGGAACGCGAGAAGCCCGCTACGGGGCTGGGAAGTTGCGGTCGGCGCCATAGCCGCTTCATTCCCGCCCGACCACGCCGCGACCGCGACGGACCCGTCCGCTGCCATGACTCCGACTGACTCCGACGCCGAACCGCCCCGCGTCGGTCATACCCTCACCCCGCTCGGCCGCACACCCTCGTCCCCCTTCCCGGCGCCGTCCGCACCCGGAGCACCGTCCACCTCCAGGATCTCCTCCCCGTCCGTCTCGCCCACGCCCATGGCGCACCTCGCCCCCGAACGATCTCAGAGTCCGGCACCCGGCGCCCGTAGCGTCGTGGGTTCCCCGGCGCGGCGCGGCATCATGGGCCCTGTGCGACTCGAAGCGATCACCTGGGAACGGCTCGGCGACCTCCTCGCCGATCGGCTGCTCGACCTGAAGCCCGCCGACGGCAGCCCCTGGCCGCGTATCGCCTTCGACGGAGCCCCGGCCGCGCGTCCCGGCGACCTCGCCCAGCGCGTGTCCGACGCGCTGCGGATACGTGGCCGCCCCTCCCTCGTCGTCGGCGCGGAGGGCTTTCTGCGCCCCGCCTCCCTCCGTTTCGAGCACGGCCACCGGGACCCGGAGTCCTACTACCAGGGCTGGCTCGACACCGGCGCCCTCTGGCGCGAGGTCTTCGGCCCCCTCGAACCCGGCGGCGACGGCCGCCTCCTGCCCGACCTGTGGGACCCGGTCACCGACCGCGCCACCCGCAGCCCCTACGCCCAACTCCCGCACAGCGGACTTCTGTTGCTTCACGGCCCCCTCCTCCTGCGACACTGGTTCCCCTTCGATCTGACCGTCCACCTGCTCCTCTCGCCCGGCGCCCTCCGCCGCCGCACCCCGGAGTCCGAGCACTGGACCCTCCCCGCCTTCGAGCGCTACGAGGCGGAGACGGACCCTGCCGCCACCGCCGACGTCCTCATCCGCGCGGACGACCCCCGCCACCCCGCCTGGAACGGCTGAACGCGCGCCCGCCCCGCACTGCGTCCGCGCACTCACCTTGCGATCCGGACGTTCCGGGTGCATTCACCCCGCGACACGGCGAGAATGAAGGGCGCCGGGACCTGCGGTGCGTCCCGTGCCGCGCCGGCCGTCCGGCATCGGGAGGTACTTCATGACCACCGCCGGAGACATCATGCACCGTGGTGCCCAGTGGATCCCCGCACACGAGACTCTGGACCGCGCCGCCCAGCTGATGCGCGAACTCAACGTGGGTGCGCTGCCCATCAGTGACGAGAACGAGCGGCTCTGCGGCATCCTCACCGACCGCGACATCGTCGTCGGCTGCGTGGCCATGGGCCACGACCCCTCACGTGTGACCGCGGGCGACATGGCCAAGGGCACACCGCGCTGGATCGACGCGGACGCCGATATCGACGAGGTGCTCGTGGAGATGCAAGGGCACCAGATCCGTCGGCTTCCTGTCATCGAGAACAAGCGTCTCGTCGGCATGATCAGCGAGTCCGACCTGCCCCAGCACCTGACGGGTGATCAGCTCGCCACCTGGGTCGAGAACGTCTACGCGAGGAACACTCCGCGCTGACCCGGCCTGCTCACCATCGGCCCTCGTCCGGCTGGACGTCCGACCGCCCGGCCCACCCGCACGTGTCGAGCGCTGCGGGCCCGCCGGGGATGCCGGGCGCACCCGGGCGGGGGCGCGCCGAGGTCACAGCCAGCCGTTGCGCTTGAACCCGCGGTACAGGACGAGGCAGGCGGCGGCGATCACGACGATGACCATCCCGTAGCCGAACTGCCAGTGCAGTTCCGGCATATATGTGAAGTTCATGCCGTACACACCGGTGACCATGGTCGGCACCGCGATCAGTGCGGCCCAGGCCGTGATCCTCCGCATGTCCTCGTTCTGCGCGACGCTGACCTGTGCCAGATGCGCCTGCAGGATCGAGTTGAGCAGCTCGTCGAAGGCGGCTATCTGCTCGGTGGCGCGCAGCAGATGGTCGGAGACATCCCGGAAGTACGCCTGTATCTCCGGGTCGATCACCCGGATCGGGCGGGTGGCCAGCTCCTGGATGGGGCGGTCCAGCGGCGCCACCGCCCGCTTCAGCTCCAGGAGTTCACGCTTGAGCTGATAGATGCGGCCCGGATCCACCCGTGCGCCGTTCTCCGCGAACACGTCGGTCTCGACCTGGTCGATGTCCGCCTGCACCGCGTCCGTGACGTTCAGATAGTCGTCCACCACATGGTCCGCGATCGCGTGCAGCACCGCGGCGGGTCCCTTCGCAAGCTGCTGTGGGTTGGCCTCCAGCTGCTCGCGCAGCGGGCCGAGCGAACCGTGTCGGCCGTGCCGCACCGTGATGACGAAGGCGCGGCCGATGAACACCATGATCTCGCCGGTGTTCACCACTTCGCTCGTGGCGGTCAATTCCTTGTGCTCCACGTAGCATACGGTCTTGAAGACCGCGAACAGCGTGTCCCCGTACCGCTCCAGCTTGGGGCGCTGATGGGCCTCCACCGCGTCCTCGACCGCCAGCGGGTGCAGGTCGAAGAGTTCGGCGATGCCCGCGAACTCCTCGTCCGTCGGCTCGTGCAGCCCGAGCCAGACGAAGCCGTCGCCGCTCTTCCGGAGCCGCTCGACGACGTCAACCAGATCGCCGCCGCCGGGGACACGCACGCCGTCCTGGTAGGTCACGCAGTTGACCACGGCGGAGCCCAGCGGCGACCGGGCGGGGTGGCTCAGATCGACGCGCGCACGACCCCGCGCCAACCGCGCCACCTTGCGGAGGCCGCCGACTTTGCCGAGGCCCGTGACCTTCCGCAGATTCCCTGCCATGGACATCTGGATCTCCTTGGGTGGATCTCCCCGCGCCGCATTCCGCGCCTTCGCGAGCCAGTCTGCCAGCCCGTACCGATCGCCGGAGAAGCCTGTGGAAATGGAGCATTCCGCTTCGCTGCGCGGGTTGTGTCACTGCCGCGGCCCGGCTGTGATGGCAGCGCGGAGCGTCGTCGCGCATGAACAAGCGGGCCAACTGGAATGATCTCCGCATGACGCCAACCGACGGGTATCTCCTCGACAACCGGCAGGCCGAGGCGGGCCGGCGTTTCGACGCGCTCTCTGCGCTTTTCGACCCCACGACGTTCCGCCATATCGAGAGCCTCGGCATCGGACTCGGCTGGCGCTGCTGGGAGGTCGGTGCCGGCGGCACCTCCGTGATCTCCTGGCTCGCCAAGAAGGTCGGACCGACCGGAAAGGTCGTCGCGACCGACATCGACACCTCGTGGGCGGCATCGGCGGCACGCCCCCCGATCGAGATCCGCACCCACGACGTGGGCGCCGAGGAACCGCCGGGAGAGGACTTCGACCTCGTGCACGCCCGGCTCGTCCTCGTCCATGTCACGGACCGGGACCGGGCGTTGCGCTCGATGATCAAGGCGCTGCGCCCCGGCGGACGGCTCCTGGTCGAGGACGCGGACCCGCAGCTCCAGCCGCTCAGCTCCCCGGACGAGTACGGCCCCGAGCAGCAGCTCGCCAACCGTCTGCGCAAGGGCTTCCGAGCGCTCCTCGCCGAGCGCGGCGCCGACCTGTCGTACGGCCGCAGGCTTCCGCGCCTGCTCCGCGAGGCGGGCCTGGAGCGCGTGGAGGCCGACGCATATTTCCCCATCGCCTCGCCGGCCTGTGCGGACCTCGAGTCCGCGACGGTCCGTCAGATCCGTGACGAGCTCGTCTCTACCGGCCTCGCCACGAACGAGGAGATCGACCGTCACCTGTCCCATGTCGCCTCCGGGGCGATGGACCTGGCCACGGCCCCGATGATCTCGGCCTGGGGGCGCAAGGCGTAGGGGCAGTGCCGCGTTCGGCGCGCCGAACGCACCGGAGGCCTGCCGGACGTCTACCGGACGCCTCTGTCCGACGGTCTCCCTCCCACCTTCTCGACCGCCATGGCCCCCGCCTTGCACCCTTCCGCCGCCGCCTCTTCGGGCTGCGCCCCCGCGAGCAGTGCCGCCAGAAACGTCCCCGTGAACGCGTCGCCCGCGCCCGTCGTGTCCCGAGGGGTGGCCGGGACCGCCGGGATCCGGGCTCGGACCGCTCCCGACGCGGCCACCAGAGCTCCCTTCGCGCCCAGCTTGGCGACCACCAGCGGGACGTGACGGCTCAACTTGGCGGCCGCGTCCGCCGGGTCGGGCAGCCCCGTCAGCAGACGCACCTCGTCGTGGCTGGGCAACAGTACGTCGACGCCTTCGATGAGGCTCAGGAACCGGTCCACGCCCAGCACGGTGAGAAACCCCGCCGACGCCGGATCCAGGCTCACCGGCACTCCACGCGCGCATGCCGCCCCCAGGGCCACCGCCGCCAGCGCCCGGCTGGGCTCGGAGAAGAGCAGGTAGCCCGAAAGATGCAGCCGTACGACCCCGTCGAGCAACGCGTCCGACCAGTCATCGGGGGCCAGCCGCAGCGACGCGCCGCTGTCCGTGAGAAAGGTGCGCTCCGCCGAGGCGCCCCTGTCCACCAGGCAGATCACCGTCCCCGTGGGTGCCTCGGGGTCGATGACGAGATGGGGCCGTACGCCCGACGCCGTCAGCTCCCGCTCGTGCCAGGCGGCCGCCTCGGCCCCGACGCGTCCGAGGAGCCGCACGTCGGGGCAGCCCCCATGGGCCGCCCAGCACGCCACGTTCGCGCCCGCGCCACCGGGCACGGTCCGGATGACGGCGGCCGTGTCCGTGCCCGGCGCAAGCGGCCCGATGTGCCGGGCGACGACATCCGTGACGACGTCCCCGACGACCAGCAGCGCTGTGCTCATGTCTCTGCCCAGGCCGCCGCGATCCGCGCGGCGAGTCGTACGTTGCCGCGCACCGCCGCGAGATTGGCGCTCAACGAGGCCCCGTCGGTGTGCCGTACCAGATAGTCGAGCAGGAACGGAGTGACCGCCTGACCGGTGACGCCCTGCTCCTCGCACGCCCGCAGCGCGTCGGCGAGCACGCGTGCGTGGAGCCCGGGATCCAGCTGCTCCTTCTCCGGGACCGGATTGGCGACGATCAGCGCCGACTCCGGACCGTCCAGCGCATCCTGCGCCTGCATGACGTCCGCCACCTGCCTCGGCGACTCCAGCGTCCAGTCGACCGGATGCCCGGAGTCGGACAGGTAGAAGCCCGGGAAGCGCGCCGTGCGGTACCCGGCCACCGCCACGCCCAGCGTCTCCAGTCGCTGCAGCGTCGCCGGCACGTCCAGGATGGACTTCACGCCCGCGCAGACCACCGTGATCCTGGTACGGGCCAGCAGTCCCAGGTCGGCGGACTCGTCCTGGGTCACCGTCCACTCCCGGTGGACCCCGCCGAGCCCGCCGGTGGCGAACACCCGCACGCCCGCGAGGGAGGCCAGCAGCGCCGTCGCGGACACGGTCGTCGCCCCGCTCACCCTCGCGGCCACCGCGAGCGGCAGATCGCGATGCCCCAGCTTGCGGATCCCGTCCTCGTTCGCGATCCGCTCCACCTGCTCCTTGTCCAGGCCGACATGGGCCCGGCCGTCCAGAACGGCGATCGTCGCCGGTACGGCGCCCTCCTGCCGTACGACGTTCTCCAGTTCCAGCGCGACCTGGAGATTGCGCGGACGCGGCAGCCCGTGCGCGATGATCGTCGACTCCAGAGCCACCACCGGCCGGCGCGCGGCGAGCGCCTCCCGCACCTCTTCGGACACCACCAGCACGGGTCTGCCTCCTGTCTCCCGGTCTTCCCTCATCTCTGGCGGGCGGCGTCCCCGGCCAAACCCTTGCGAGCTGTGGGAGTGGACACCAGCCTGGGGGCATGACGGACAACTCGCCACGTCTCGACCATGTCGTCCTGTGGGTCCGGGACCCGGTCGCCGCTGCCGGCTTCTACGAGCAGACGGTCGGTCTGGAGCCCCTGAGGATCACTGAATTCACCGCGGGCAAGGTGTCGTTCCCTTCCGTACGGCTCAATGAGGAGACCATCTTCGACCTCGCTCCACTCTCTCTTGTGGAGGACATGCGGATGCTCCCCGGGGCCGCCGAGAGCGCCGGACATCCGGTCAACCACGTATGCCTGTCCCTGGAGGGAGACGACTTCGAGGCCCTGAGGGCACGCCTGGAGGACCGGGCCGTCCCTGTCTCGGACCTCTCGTACGGCTCCTTCGGCGCCCGCGGCACGGCCCGGCGCAGCTTCTACTTCCGGGACCCGGACGGGAACATCTTCGAGGCACGGCACTACGAGTAGCGCACGGCACTACGGCGGCGGACAAGGTGTCCCCACGTCCGTGCGGGCACCCCGCTCAGAACAGTGGCTCCGGTAGCACACCTTCGAGCGCCAGCAGCTTGCGCTTGGTCTCCAGCCCGCCTCCGAACCCGCCGATGCCGCCGTCGCTCTCGACCACGCGGTGGCACGGCACGACCACCGGCAACGGGTTCGAGCCCATCGCGACCCCCACGGCCTGGGCCGCGCCCGGCTGACCGACTCGGCCGGCCAGATCGCCGTAGCCCACCACCGTGCCGTACGGCACGCCGGACGCCAGCTCGCGTAGCACCTGGCGGTTGAACCCGGTGATCAGGGACCAGTCCAACGACAGCTCGAAGTCGCGGCGCTCACCCGCGAAGTACTCCTCCACCTGGCGTATCGCCTGGGCAAGGAGCGGAGAGCCGGGGTCCTCGACGGGCTCCGTGCCCAGCCGGGATGCGAGCCCGTCCAGCGCCTTGTCGCGTACGGCGTCGGTCGCGTGGAACACCACGTTCACCAGTCCGTCGCGTGTGGCGGCCAGCAGCAGCGGACCGATGCCCGTGGCGACGACGGTCCACACCAGTTGCTGCCCGTACTGCCCATGACTGTCCATGCGCCCACGGTACGGCGCGGCACTGACATCGCCCCGGTGTGCTGCCCCGGAGGCCGTCCGCACCCCGGATGCACCGTCCCCTCAGGAAGCGGTGACCGCCCTTCGCACCACGTCGGGCACGTTCGTGATGACGCCGTCCACACCGAAACCGGACACACGCTTGGCCGTACCCGCACTGTTGACGATCCAGGCGAAGACCTTCATCGGCTTGGCGTGCGGCCCCTTGAGCGCATGGACCGCGGAGACGTAGCCGGCGGAGAGTCCCTTGTAATCGGAGTTGATCTGGTCGGTGAACCTCGCGTAGTCAGGCAGCTGTGCCGCAGGCGGCGTGCCCAGGTACGCCGTCGTGATCGCCGGCCGCAGGCTGTGCACCATCTGCACGCTCTTCGCGCTGAAGCTCTGGACGACCAGCCGGTCCCTGAGATGGGCGCGGTCGAGCCAGCCCTCGTTGCTCAGCAGCTTGAGGACCTGGCGCTCGATCCCCGGGTACAGGTCGGGGTTCTTGATCTCCAGCAGCAGCTTCTGGTGGTTGTGCGAGACGCGCTCCATGTACTGCTTGAGCGTCGGCACGCGTGCGCCCGCAAACCGGGAGCCGAACCAGCTGCCTGCGTCCAGGCGTGCGATCTCCCCGGCGGTGAAATCCTTCACCCTCCAGGGCGCCCGGTTCGGGTACAGCTGCTTGACGTTGGTCGTGCGGTCCAGCGTGGCGTCATGGATGACGACGAGCTGACCGTCCTTGGTGCGCTGCACGTCGTTCTCGACCCAGCTGTAGCCCATGGCGGCCGCGCGATCGATGGCGGCCAGGGTGTTCTCGGGCGCGTATGCGGAGGCACCGCGGTGGCAGACGATGAGCAGGCCCTCAACGCCGTGGGCGCCGACAGGGGGAGTGGGCAGCATGATGATGCTGAGTCCGAAGAGCGCGGTGGTCGTGGCGGCGGCAACGCGCGCGTGCATACGTACTCCTTGTATCGGGTGATCACATGGAGCACCAGGGTGACAGCAAGGAGTCAAGTGGCGTGAGTGCAAGAGGGCCATAGAGCGGCTGGAGTTGTCCAAAACCACTCACAGGCGTCGCACAAGTGCGGCAGCACCGTGATTCTTTGCCGGAAAATCGTTCGACCGTTCCGGCGGGGGTCATACTCTCTGCCACAACCCTGACCGTCGTCACGGTCCTGGGGATGGGGGCATTTTCCGGAATTCAGGGACGATTCAGGGTGGGAAGGGCAGCCGCGCATGCAGGGCTCCGTCGACGGCTTCAGCTACGGACTCGTCACGCCGGTGGTGGCGTATCTCATGGCCTGCCTCGGCGGCGCGCTCGGTCTGCGCTGCACCACCAGATCGATGCTGGTCACCCAGTCCTGGAGGGCCGGCTGGCTCGCCCTGGGATCCGCCGCGATCGGGTCCGGTATTTGGACCATGCATTTCGTCGCGATGATGGGGTTCACCGTCAAGGAGACCCCCATTCACTACGACAAGGCGGTCACTTTCGCCAGCCTCGCCGTCGCCATCGTCATGGTCGGCGTGGGCGTCTTCATCGTGGGCTACCGGGGGGCTACCGGAGTGGCGCTCTTCACCGGCGGCACCATCACGGGTCTGGGCATCGCCTCGATGCACTACCTGGGCATGGCCGGGATGCGCCTCAACGGTGTGCTCGAGTACAACACCTTCACCGTCGCAGCCTCCGTCGTCATAGCGGTCGTCGCCGCGACCGCCGCCCTCTGGGCGGCCGGACAGATCCGCGGATTCCTGTGGAGCGTCGGCGCGAGCCTCGTCATGGGACTCGCCGTCACCGGCATGCACTACACGGGCATGGCCGCCCTCAGCGTCCATCTGCACGGCTCTTCCGGCACCCCGGCCGGTGACTCGCCCGCCGCCCTGCTCGCCCCGCTGATGATCGGTCCGCTCGTCTTCCTGTGCCTGGCCGGTGTCGTCGTGATGTTCGACCCGCTGATGGTCATGGGCAGGCCGGTCTGGACGCCGGTGGAGCGCAAGCCCGGAGTTCCGGCCCACCCCGAGGTCACCCACACCGGACGGCGCCCGCTGTCCCGCTCCGGCCAGCGCGCCGGACACCGGGGCTCCCGGGCCCCGCAGAACCGCTGATCCGACCCCGTTGTCAGTGCGGGGTCGTACGGTGGATTCCATGCGGCCCGTTTCACAGATCGAACGCACGGTGGCGCCCTTCGAGGTCGTCAGCCCCTACCAGCCGAACGGCGACCAGCCCACGGCCATCGCCGAGCTGGAAAACCGCATCCGCGCAGGTGAGAAGGATGTCGTCCTGCTGGGCGCGACCGGCACCGGCAAGTCGGCCACCACCGCGTGGATGATCGAGAAGCTCCAGCGCCCCACCCTGGTGATGGCGCCGAACAAGACGCTGGCCGCCCAGCTGGCCAACGAGTTCCGCGAGCTCCTGCCGAACAACGCGGTCGAGTACTTCGTCTCGTACTACGACTACTACCAGCCCGAGGCATACGTCCCGCAGTCGGACACGTACATCGAGAAGGACTCCTCGATCAACGAGGAGGTGGAACGCCTGCGTCACTCCGCGACCAACTCGCTGCTCACCCGCCGCGACGTCATCGTGGTCGCCTCGGTCTCCTGCATCTACGGCCTCGGTACTCCGCAGGAGTACGTGGACCGCATGGTCAGCCTCAGGGTCGGCGACGAGATCGACCGCGACCAGCTGCTGCGGCGCTTTGTCGACATCCAGTACACGCGCAACGACATGGCGTTCACGCGCGGTACTTTCCGGGTGCGCGGCGACACCATCGAGATCTTCCCGGTCTACGAGGAGCTGGCCGTCCGTATCGAGATGTTCGGCGACGAGATCGAGGCGCTCTCCACCCTCCATCCGCTCACCGGCGAGGTCATCAGCGACGACGAGCAGCTGTACGTCTTCCCGGCCTCCCACTACATCGCCGGCCCCGAGCGCATGGAGCGGGCGATCAGCGGCATCGAGAAGGAGCTGGAGGAGCGCCTGGCCGGGCTGGAGAAGCAGGGCAAGCTCCTGGAGGCCCAGCGGCTGCGCATGCGCACGACGTACGACATCGAGATGCTCCGCCAGATCGGCACCTGCTCCGGTGTGGAGAACTACTCGATGCACTTCGACGGCCGCGAGCCCGGCTCGCCGCCGAACACACTGCTGGACTACTTCCCGGAGGACTTCCTCCTCGTCATCGACGAGTCGCACGTCACGGTCCCGCAGATCGGCGCGATGTACGAAGGCGACGCCTCCCGCAAGCGCACCCTCGTCGAGCACGGCTTCCGGCTTCCGTCCGCCCTGGACAACCGCCCGCTGAAGTGGGAGGAATTCCAGGAGCGCATCGGCCAGACCGTCTACCTCTCGGCGACTCCGGGACAGTACGAGCTGTCCCGGTCCGACGGTCAGGTCGAGCAGATCATCCGCCCCACCGGCCTCGTCGACCCCGAGGTCGTCGTCAAGCCCACCGAGGGCCAGATCGACGACCTGGTGCACGAGATCCGCAAGCGCACCGAGAAGGACGAGCGCGTCCTTGTCACCACGCTCACCAAGAAGATGGCCGAGGACCTCACCGACTACTTCCTCGAGCTCGGCATCCAGGTGCGCTATCTGCACAGCGATGTGGACACCCTGCGCCGAGTCGAGCTGCTGCGCGAGCTGCGTTCGGGCGAGTTCGACGTCCTGGTCGGCATCAACCTCCTCCGGGAGGGCCTCGACCTGCCCGAGGTCTCCCTGGTGGCGATCCTCGACGCCGACAAGGAGGGCTTCCTGCGCTCGGGGACCTCTCTCATCCAGACCATCGGCCGCGCCGCGCGCAACGTCTCCGGCCAGGTCCATATGTACGCCGACAAGATCACCCCGGCGATGGAGAAGGCGATCGAGGAGACCAACCGCCGCCGGGAGAAGCAGGTCGCGTACAACACGGCGAACGGCATCGACCCGCAGCCGCTCCGCAAGAAGATCAACGACATCGTGGCGCAAATCGCCCGCGAGGACGTCGACACGGAGCAGCTGCTCGGCACGGGCTACCGCAAGGGGAAGGACGGCAAGGGCGCCAAGAGCCCCGTCCCCTCGCTCGGCAGCCAGGCGGGGAAGGGCGCCAAGCCCGCAAAGGGCAAGGCCAAGGAGACCGTCCCGACCGACCGTCCCGCGGCCGAACTGGCCGAGCAGATCGAGGAGCTGACGGAGCGGATGCGGGCCGCCGCCGCGGATCTGCAGTTCGAGATCGCCGCCCGACTGCGCGACGAGGTCTCGGAGATGAAGAAGGAACTGCGCCAGATGAGGGAGGCGGGCCTGGCCTGACGTCCCCGCCGCCCGTGCCGGACCCCGGCATACGCGCAGTGTGTTGCAAGACCGACACAAAGCGCGGTGCGGGGTTCGGCACTGTCAGTGCCGCTGCGTAGGGTTTTGCCATCCGCGGACTCCGCGGTCAACAGGGGAACAGCTCGAAAGGGGAACGGCGCGTGACCGTCAACTTGACCAAGGGGCAGGCCATCAGCCTGCAGAAGAACGACGGAGGCACGCTGACCGCGGTGCGCATGGGACTGGGCTGGCAGGCCGCCCCCCGGCGCGGGCTGTTCGGTTCGCGCACCCGGGAGATCGACCTCGACGCGTCCGCCGTGCTGTTCGCGGACAAGCAGCCCGTCGACGTGGTCTTCTTCCGACACCTCGTCAGCGACGACGGCTCCGTGCGGCACACCGGTGACAACCTCGTCGGCGGTGCGGGCCAGGGCGGGGACGACGAGGCGATCCTCGTCGACCTGCAGCGGGTCCCGGTCCACATCGACCAGATCGTCTTCACCGTCAACTCGTTCACGGGCCAGACGTTCCAGGAAGTGCAGAACGCGTTCTGCCGCCTCGTCGACGAGACCAACGGGCAGGAGCTGGCCCGCTACACGCTGGCGGGCGGCGGCGCGTACACGGCGCAGATCATGGCGAAGGTGCACCGCTCGGGCGCGGGCTGGACGATGACTGCCCTGGGCACCCCGGCCAACGGCCGCACCTTCCAGGACCTGATGCCGGCGATTCTGCCCCACCTGTAGGGGGCTGACGGCCGGCACACGAAGCGACGTACGTAGGGGGACGAGGCGATGACGGCCGAGCTGGTCCGGGGGCAGAACCATCCGCTGTCCCAGGTCCGACTTGAGGTCCGGGTGTCGGCCGGCAAGCCGATCGTGGCCGGGGCCACGCTCAGCGACGCACAGGGCAAGGTGTGCGGCATCGAGTGGGTGGCCCACCCGGGCGCGCCCACCCTGCCCGGCCTCGAGGTCTCCAAGCAGGCGGCGGCCGACCACCGCCTTGCGTTCGACCTGGACGCCCTGCCGGAGAGTGTGCACCGCGTCAACGTGCTCCTCGCTCTCCCGACGGGGATCGGCGGTCCGGTTCGATTCGGAGCCCTCGACGCCCCCTTCGTCGCCGTCACCGGCCTCGACGGCTCCGAGGTCGCCAGATACACCATCACCGGTCTGGACTCCGAGTCCGCCGTCATCGCGCTGGAGCTCTACCGCAGGCAGGGCGCCTGGAAGGTCCGCGCGGTCGGCCAGGGGTACGCGGGCGGCCTCGCCGCGCTGCTCACCGACCAGGGCCTGCCGGAGGCCGGGCAACTCGCGGGCAGCATCAACGAAGCGGTGGCCCAGGGCCTGGCGCGCTCGGTGGCACCGCCCCCGCCGCGCCTGCCGGAGAGC
>NZ_JBEOZU010000117.1:0-25049 GCF_040298185.1 Streptomyces sp. NPDC001634
CGACCGCGGAGCGGCCCGCGCGGCGCCAGGCGGCGCAGGAAGGTTCGGCCGGTTCCGCCGCGGCCCAGCCGCGCAAGCGGGGGCGTGCGGCGGGGCGGCGGCCCAGCGGGCGGGAACGGCACGACGAGAAGATCACCGTGTACGTGTCCGCGGAGGAGCTGATGGACCTCGAGCACGCGCGTCTCGTGCTTCGGGGCGAGCACGGGCTCGCGGTCGACCGCGGGCGGATCGTGCGGGAGGCTGTCGCCGTGGTCCTGGCGGATCTGGAGTCCCGGGGGGACGCCAGCATCCTCGTACGTCGGCTTCGGGGGCGGTAAGCGGTAGCCTGCGACGGCTATGACCTCGTACGACGGCTCCGCTCCCGCTACCGGTTCCTCCGGCTTCGGCGGTCGTCGGCGTGCGCTGGGCCGTGGGCCAGGAGCCGCGCCGGTCGCGCCTGTGGCGGAGGAGGAGCCCGTCGCGCTGCGTGGAGCGGGTGCTTGCGACGGCGAGGCCGACGGAGCACCGTCTGCCGTTGGCTCCGAGCCCGGCGCCGGGTTCGGGGATTTTGAAGCCGGTTCGCAGCCCGCATCCGAGGAGCCGTCGGCGGTTGGACCCCTGGCCGGGGATGGGTCGGGACCCGGACCGGAGGGGGCGTTCGAGGAGCCCGTCGCGCTGCGCGGAGCGGGTGTTTGCGACGGCGAGGCCGACGGAGCACCGTCTGCCGTTGGCTCCGAGCCGGACGCCGGGTTCGGGGATTTCGAAGCCGGTTCGCAGGCCGCATCCCAGGGGTCCGTCGGGGATCGGTCCGGACCCGGACGGGAAGGGGCGTTCGAGGAGCGCGGCATGCGCACCGACCCGGGGGCGGCGGCCGGGCCCCGTGCCGAGTCCGCCGGCGTGACCGCCGGACCGGGATCCGCCTCCGACATGTCCGTGGCCGCCGTCCCCCGGAGCGACGAGGCCGGGCCGAGCCGGCTATCGGTTGCCGAGCCGGTGCGCCCTTCCCCGGAGGCCGAGCCGAATCCTGGCACCCGGACCGCTGCGCCGGGCTCCCGTGCCGAGCCCCAGGACGCTTCGGAGCCCGCCGACGGCGTCTTCAAGGTGCGGCTGGCCAACTTCGAAGGGCCCTTCGATCTGCTCCTCCAGCTGATCTCGAAGCACAAACTCGACGTCACCGAAGTCGCGCTGTCCAAGGTGACCGACGAGTTCATGGCGCACATCCGGGCCATGGGGCCGGACTGGGACCTCGACCAGACGACCGAGTTCCTCGTCGTCGCCGCGACGCTGCTCGACCTCAAGGCGGCGCGGCTGCTGCCCGCCGCCGAGGTCGAGGACGAGGCCGACCTCGCGCTGCTCGAAGCCCGGGACCTGCTGTTCGCGCGGCTCCTCCAGTACCGCGCCTACAAACAGATCGCCGAGATCTTCAACCGGCGCACCGAGGAAGAGGCCCGGCGTTACCCCCGTACCGTCGGCCTCGAACCCCAGCACGCCGAGCTGCTGCCCGAGGTGGTCATCAGCATCGGACCCGAGGGGTTCGCCAAGCTGGCCGTCAAGGCGATGCAGCCCAAGCCCAAGCCGCAGGTCTACGTCGACCACATCCACGCCCCGCTGGTGTCCGTGCAGGAGCAGGCGGGGATCGTCGTGGCGCGGCTGCGGGAGCTCGGTGAGGCCACCTTCCGTGCGCTGGTGGAGGACACCGACGACACCCTCACCGTCGTCGCGCGCTTCCTCGCGCTGCTGGAGCTGTACCGCGAGAAGGCCGTGGCGCTGGAGCAGGAGGCCGCCCTCGGCGAGCTGACGGTGCGCTGGACCGGCGGGGACGGGGACGAGACACCGGTGGTCACGGACGAGTTCGACAGGCCGCCCGAGGAGCCCAAGGAGGAGAAGAAGTCGTGAGCGAGGAGACGATCGACGTTCCGGCGGGGCTGAACACCGTCGCCGACCTCGACCTCAAGCCCGCCCTGGAGGCCGTTCTCATGGTCGTGGACGAGCCCGCCACCGAGGAACACCTCGCGAAGATCCTGGAGCGGCCCCGGCGGCAGATCGCCGACGCCCTGCGGGAGCTCGCCGACGACTACACCGTGCAGGGGCGCGGCTTCGAGCTGCGCTTCGTCGCGGGCGGCTGGCGCTTCTACACCCGGGCCGCCTACGCCCCGGCCGTGGAGCGCTTCGTGCTCGACGGGCAGCAGGCCCGGCTCACCCAGGCCGCGCTGGAGACCCTGGCGGTGGTCGCGTACCGTCAGCCGGTCAGCCGCAGCCGCGTCTCGGCGGTCCGCGGGGTGAACTGCGACGGGGTCATGCGCACCCTCCTCCAGCGCGGTCTGGTCGAGGAGGCGGGCACGGAACCCGAAACAGGTGCGATCCTGTACAGGACGACGAACTACTTCCTGGAGCGGATGGGCCTGCGCGGCCTGGACGAGCTTCCGGAGCTCGCGCCCTTCCTCCCCGAGGCGGAGGCGATCGAGGCCGAGACCCAGGAGGGCGTACCGTCGTTCGACCCGGATGCTCCCGATGACGCCCCGGGCACAGACGACGATCACACGACGACGACGGAACTTTGATGCGAAGCAGCGGCAGCGGCAAGAGCGGCGGGCGCGGTAACTACCGCGGTGCCGGCAACGACAGGGACCAGAAGCAGGGGCAGGGCCGCCCCCGCAAGCCCCGCCCCGAGGAGCGCCGCTACGACGTCGGCCCCGGCGCCTCCCAGGACGGCCCCAAGTCCGGGCGCGGCGGCTCCGCGCGCGGCGGCGCCAAGGGCAGCCCCAAGCAGTCCCAGCAACGCGGACAGGGCCGTACGGCCCCCGGGCGCTCCCGCGAGTACGAGGCGCGGGCCGAGGAGCGCAACCGGGAGCGGTACGCGGGCAAGAAGGACATCAAGCTGCCCAAGACCTTCCCGGGCGCCGAGCAGGAGGGCGAGCGGCTCCAGAAGGTGCTCGCGCGGGCCGGCTACGGCTCCCGGCGGGCCTGCGAGGAGCTGATCGAGCAGGCCCGGGTCGAGGTCAACGGCGAGATCGTCACCGAGCAGGGGCTCCGGGTCGACCCGGAGAACGACGAGATCAAGGTCGACGGCCTGACCGTCGCCACGCAGTCGTACCAGTTCTTCTCGCTGAACAAGCCCGCCGGTGTCGTCTCCACCATGGAGGACCCGGAGGGCCGCCAGTGCCTCGGCGACTACGTCACCAACCGCGAGACCCGGCTCTTCCACGTCGGCCGGCTCGACACCGAGACCGAGGGCGTCATCCTGCTCACCAACCACGGCGAGCTGGCGCACCGGCTGACCCACCCCAAGTACGGCGTCAAGAAGACCTATCTGGCGCATATCGTCGGCCCGATCCCGCGTGACCTGGGCAAGAAGCTCAAGGACGGAATCCAGCTGGAGGACGGGTACGCGCGTGCGGACCACTTCCGGGTGGTCGAGCAGACCGGCAAGAACTACCTCGTCGAGGTGACCCTGCACGAGGGCCGCAAGCACATCGTGCGCCGCATGCTGGCGGAGGCCGGCTTCCCGGTCGACAAGCTGGTGCGGGTCGCCTTCGGCCCGATCACCCTCGGCGACCAGAAGTCGGGCTGGCTGCGCCGGCTGTCGAACACGGAGGTCGGCATGCTGATGCGCGAGGTCGACCTCTAGGCCACGGCTGCGACGGCCGGTCCCGGATCGCTCCGGAACCGGCCGTCTTCTTGTGCGCGGCTTGTGCGCGGCCATCGGGACTGTTTATAGTCAGGGCGACTATTAAGGGGGTGGGGGCAGTGCAGGGCTACGACAAATACGCCTTCGAGCCCTTCGCCGTCACCGTCGACCTCGCCGTCCTCACCATCCGCGCGGGCGCGCTCCAGGTACTGCTCGTCGAGCGCGGCCAGGAGCCGTATGCGGGCCGCTGGGCGCTCCCCGGCGGCTTTGTGCTGCCCGACGAGTCCGCCGAGGACGCGGCACGACGCGAACTCGCCGAGGAGACCGGCCTCGCGGACGTCTCGGGGCTGCATCTGGAGCAGCTGCGGACCTACAGCGACCCCGGCCGCGACCCGCGGATGCGGGTCGTGTCCGTCGCCTTCGCCGCACTGCTCCCGGACCCTCCCGAACCGCACGGCGGAGGCGACGCGGCGCAGGCGTGCTGGCTGCCGTACGACACCGCGGGACCGCTCGCCTTCGACCACGACCGGATCGTCGCCGACGCCCACGAACGCGTCGGCGCCAAGCTCGAGTACACCTGTCTCGCCACGGCCTTCTGTCCGCCCGAGTTCACGCTGGGCGAGCTGCAGCAGGTGTACGAGACCGTATGGGGCACCGCGCTCGACCGGCCCAACTTCCGGCGCAAGGTCCTCGCCACTCCAGGCTTCGTCGAACCGGTCCCGGGCGCCGCCCGGCTGACCGGCGGCCGCGGCAAGCCGGCCGCGCTCTACCGCGCGGGCGGCGCCACCGCCCTGCACCCGCCCCTGCTCCGCCCCGCCATGGAAGGACGGCCTTCATGACCACCTCGGACCTCGCCAGGCAAGCCGCCACCGGATCCCTGCTCGGACTCGCCCTCGGCGATGCGCTCGGCTTCCCGACCGAGTTCAACGACGTGCCGTCGATTCTCGCCAAATGCGGGCCGTGGCGGGAGATGGAGCTGCCGAGGCCGGCCATCGTCACCGACGACACACAGATGACGCTGGCACTCGGGCGCGGGCTGCGGACGGCCATGGACCGCGGGGTGCTGGCGCCGAAGCGGATGGAACGGCCGGTCCGTGAGGAGTTCGTCGACTGGTACCGGTCCCCGGAGAACAACCGGGCGCCCGGCCGGACCTGCCTGGTGGCCTGCAACCGGCTGGAGGACGAGAGCCGCCCCTGGCAGCAGGCCAGCCAGATCGGCTCCAAGGGCTGCGGGGCCAACATGCGTGTGGCGCCGGTCGGGCTCGTACCGGGGCTGAGTGACGAACAGCGGGCCGGGGCCGCCCAGTTGCAGGCCGCGCTCACCCACGGCCACCCCACGGCGCTCGCCGCGTCCGACCTGACCGCCCACGCCATACGTCTGCTCGCGCAGGGCGCGGACCCGACGGGCCTGGTCGGGCTGCTGCGGTCGTACGCGTACGAGAACCGCACCCGCTACCACGAGCAGTGGCTCGGCGACCTGTGGACCCACGCCCAGGACCCCACGCCGGAGCACTTCATCGCGCGCGGCTGGGACGAGTGCCTGGAGGTCCTCGAACGCCTCCAGGAGGCCGCAAGGACCGTGTCGCCCGAGACCGACCCCTGTCTGGCGACGGGCGAGGGATGGATCGCGGAGGAGGCCCTCGCCACCGGTCTGCTGTGCTTCCTGCTCTTCCCCGACGAGCCGGTCACCGTGCTGCGCCGGGCAGCCTGCACCTCCGGTGACTCGGACTCGATCGCCTGCCTGGCGGGCGCCTTCGCGGGTGCCCACCTCGGTGCCGAGGTCTGGCCGCGGGAGTGGGCGGACCGGATCGAGTACGGAAGCGAGCTGCAGGCCCTCGGGGCGCTCTGGGACGCCTGACGGGCCGTTCACCCCAGGCGGATCGAGTCGCCCTTCACCGTGATCTGCTCCGCGGGCAGCGGGCGCGTCGCCGGGCCGTGTGCGACCGAGGCGTCCGCGATGTGGTACTTGCTGCCGTGGCAAGCGCAGTCGATGGTGCCGTCCGCGACGGCGTTCACCGTGCATCCCTGGTGGGTGCAGATCGCCGAGAAGGCCTTGAAGTCGCCCTTCGTCGGCTGGGTCACCACGACATTCTGCTCCGCGAAGACCTTGCCGCCGCCCACCGGGATCTCGCTCGTCTTCGCCAGCTCCTGGCCGCCGGGTGCGTCGCTGGACGTGGGCGGCGTCGCGGAGCTGCTGCTCCGGCCGCCGCTGCCGTAGTTGCTGCACCCGGCCATGAGCACAGCCGCGCCGGTCACGAGAACCGTGCGCCGCGTCGAGTGGTTTGTCATGTCGTCACCCCGAACGTGCGGAAGAACCAGAGCGCTGAGGTCAGCCAGATGGCGGTGAGCACGGTGAAGACGAGCCCGCCGACGAACGGCAGCAGCCAGCCGGGCAGGCGCTCCGTGCGAAGCAGGAGCATTTTGGCACTGAATGTCCCGAAGAAGAAGCAGCCCAGGAGCGAGTGCCACAACGCGCGCGTCGAGTACGTCTGATAGCCCAGCGCGTACAGGCAGTGCACCGCGACCGGCACCGCAACCAGGAACGCCACCCGCCCGGACCAGCGGTGCAGCACCGGCGCCCAGCCAGGGCCCGGCAGCTTCCCGTACACCATGAACGCCGAGACGAGCTGGACGAGCGCGAAGAGGAACGCGGTCGTCGCGAGCCACGACTTCACCGCGCCCGTACTGCTGAAGCCGGCCAGGTTGAAGGCGGTCCCGGCCGGGTCGTGCACCCGCCCGTACACGCCGAGTGCGACCGCGACCGCGGCCGCGACCAGCGTGGGGACGACGAAGCGGGCCGCAGCGGGACGCCGGTGCGGGGGCTGCGGGGAAGGGAAACCCTGGGTGGCGGCATTGGGGTCCACGGTCATGGGACGGCTCCCGGCAGAAGAGGGGTCAGGGGGTCACTGGGCGGGCCGTGAGCTGCTGTCCGTCGACCGTCACCGCACCGGTCGCGGGAACGATCGAGGGCGCCGCCGAGGGCGTGCCGTCGCGGTCGACGATACCGACCTGCCTGCCGCCCGGGAGGACGATCCATCCGCCGACGAACCTCGCACCGCGCACGGCGGCGGTCGCGCGGTACAGCCCCGACGGCTTGAGCGCCTTGTCCGCGGTGAAGCCATGGCGCTCCCCGCCCACGTCGACGGTTCCGCGGATCCGCTTGCCCGCGAGCGTGCCGTCGAGCTCCGCGCCCTGCCGCCCGGTGAGCTTCATGGTGCCGTCGGCCCCGACGTCGCCCTTCAGCCACGACTCCTTGTTCCTGCCGTCGCAGAAGTACGCGATCGCCCGGCCGCCGCGCAGGGAGACGGCGACCGCGGCGGAGCCGTCGTCCGTGCGCCCCGCGTACTCGGCGTCGGGCACCGGGCTGGTCGACGGGGACGGGCTCGGCGGGGGAGTGGTGGACGAGGACCTCGGACTCGCGGACGACGCCGAGGCGGACGGGGACCCCTCCTGGTAGGAGGACGTGCTCTTCGTCCCCGTCGTCGCGTCCAGCGCCAGCAGGAACAGGGCGAACAGCAGTCCCGCCAGAAGGGTGAGCAGGGGTCCGGGGCGTTTCATGAGGGCCTCCCCCCGAGGCGAGCCTGCTGCCCATCAGAGCGGACCGGGGCCCCGGCGTCCAGAGGCGCACGGAGGTGTTCTCACCCCCTCGCGGCACCGTCTCGTCAGACGGGCGCCGCGCACCCCTGTGTTCCGGGCTGACTACGCTGGTGTGACCACACGTTTCCGTAGATCAGCGAGGAGCAACACCGTGGCGGTACGAGCGGTCCGGGGCGCCGTCCAACTCGAACGGGACGAGGCCGCACACATGGACGAGCAGGTCGGGGCTCTGCTCACCGCCATCCTGGAGCGGAACGACCTCACCACCGACGACCTGATCAGCATCTGGTTCACCGCGACGCCCGACCTGCACAGCGACTTCCCGGCGGCCGCCGCCCGCAAGATCGGCATCGTCGACGTCCCGCTGATCTGCGCCCAGGAGCTGGACATCGAGGGTGCCATGCCCCGGGTCGTCCGCATCCTCGCCCACATCGAATCCGACAAGCCGCGCACCGACATCGCGCACGTCTACCTCGGCGCCGCGGCCGCTCTCCGCAAGGACATCGCCCAGTGAGGACCGCACTCGTCATAGGTACGGGGCTGATCGGCACGTCGGCGGCCCTGGCGCTCGCCGCGCGCGGGGTCACCGTGCACCTCGCCGACCACGACCCCGAGCAGGCCCGAACGGCTGCCGCGCTCGGCGCCGGCACCGACGAGCCGCCCCAGGGGCCCGTCGACCTGGTGCTCGTAGCTGCCCCGCCCGCGCATGTGGCCGGGGTGCTAGCCGACGCCATGCGGAGCGGTCTCGGTCGCGGCTACCTCGACGTGGCCAGTGTCAAGGGCGGCCCGCGCCGCGAACTGGAGGCGCTCGGCCTCGCCCCGGAGCTGCTGCTGAGGTACATCGGCACCCACCCCATGTCGGGCCGTGAGAAGTCCGGCCCGCTGGCGGCAAGCGGCGACCTCTTCGAGGGCCGCCCCTGGGTGCTGACCCCGACCCGGGACACCGACACCGAGGTGCTGAACCTCGCCCTGGAGCTGATCTCGCACTGCCGGGCCGTGCCGGTCGTCATGGACGCCGACGCCCACGACCGGGCCGTCGCGCTCGTCTCCCACATGCCCCACTTGGTCTCCAGCATGGTCGCCGCGCGTCTGGAGCACGCGGAGGAGGCGGCCGTACGGCTGTGCGGGCAGGGCATCCGGGACGTGACCCGGATCGCGGCCTCCGACCCCCGGATGTGGATCGACATCCTGTCCGCGAACCCGGGTCCGGTCGCCGACCTGCTCTCCGACGTAGCCGCCGACCTCGACGAGACCGTACGGGCCCTGCGCGCCCTTCAGTCCTCCGACGAGGCCAAGCGGCGCGAGGGCGCCGACGGCATCGAGAATGTGCTGCGCCGCGGCAACGCCGGCCAGGTTCGGGTGCCGGGCAAGCACGGGACCGCGCCGCGGGTCTACGAGGTCGTGGCGGTGCTGATCGACGACCAGCCGGGCCAGCTGGCCCGTATCTTCGCGGACGCGGGCAGGGCGGGCGTCAACATCGAGGACGTACGCATCGAGCACGCGACCGGGCAGCAGGCGGGTCTGGTCCAGCTGACGGTGGAGCCGAAGGCGGCGCCCGTGCTGACTGCGGCGCTGCGGGAGCGGGGCTGGGCGATCCGGCAGTAGCGGGTGGTGGGCGGCGGGCTCACGCGCGGCCGGACGAGTGACCCGCACCCAGTAACCTTGTGCGGGGCGCCCCGCGTCCCGCCACACACCCACCACCCCGCACCAGGAAGGTGTCCCCCTGTGGAAAACGGCGCCGCCCGGACCGCCCCGGCAGTGATTGTCGCCATCGACGGCCCCGCCGGCACGGGCAAGTCGAGCACCTCGAAGGCCGTGGCAGCGCAGCTGGGGCTGAGCTACCTGGACACCGGCGCCCAGTACCGGGCGATCACCTGGTGGATGGTGAACAACGGCATCGACATAACGGACCCCACGGCGATCGCGGCGGTGGCGGGCAAGCCGGAGATCGTCTCCGGCACGGACCCCTCGGCACCCACGATCACCGTGGACGGCACGGACGTCTCCGGCCCGATCCGTACCCAGGAGGTCTCCTCCAAGGTGAGCGCGGTCAGCGCGGTGCCCGAGGTGCGGGCCAGGATCACCGAGCTGCAGCGCTCGCTGGCCGCCTCCGCGGAGAACGGCATCGTCGTCGAGGGCCGCGACATCGGCACCACCGTGCTGCCCGACGCCGACCTGAAGATCTTCCTCACCGCCTCCCCGGAGGCGCGCGCCGCCCGCCGCACCGGTGAGCTGAAGGGCGCGGACCTGCACGCCACCCGCGAGGCGCTGATCAAGCGGGACGCGGCCGACTCCAACCGCAAGACCTCGCCGCTCGCGAAGGCGGACGACGCGGTCGAGGTGGACACCACCGACCTCACCCTGCAGCAGGTCATCGAGTGCGTGGTCACCCTCGTCGAGGAGAAGCGGGCGGGGAAGTGACCGAGGCTCCATCGGTAGGGGGCGCCGAGGTCGGGCGGCGCATCGGCGTCGGCCTGATGTACGGGCTGTGGAAGCCGCGCGTGCTCGGGGCCTGGAAGGTGCCCGCGACCGGCCCGGTGATCCTCGCGGTCAACCACTCCCACAACATCGACGGCCCGATGGTCATGGGCGTGGCGCCCCGGCCGACGCACTTCCTGATCAAGAAGGAGGCGTTCGTCGGCCCGCTCGACCCCTTCCTGCGCGGCATCGGCCAGCTGAAGGTGGACCGCGAGTCCACCGACCGCACGGCGATCACCCGGGCGTTGAGCGTGCTGGAGAACGGCGGAGTCCTCGGGATCTTCCCGGAGGGCACCCGCGGCGAGGGCGACTTCGCCTCCCTGCGCGCCGGGCTCGCGTACTTCGCGGTCCGCAGCGCGGCACCGATCGTGCCGGTCGCGGTGCTGGGAAGTTCCGAGCGGCGCGGGCGGTTGATCAAGGGGCTGCCTCCGTTGCGCAGCCGTGTCGACGTCGTCTTCGGGGATCCGTTCGAGGCGGGCGACGGAACCGGGCGGCGTACACGCAAGGCGCTGGACGAGGCGACCGTGCGCATCCAGAAGCAGCTCACCGTGCACCTGGAAAACGCAAGGCGCCTTACCGGGCGCTGAGCGACACTTGAGTAGTGGATCACCGCAGGTGTGGTGATCCACCGATCACCACGATGAACGAGGTACGGACTTCATGAACGACCAGATCCAGCCCGACGGCTCGGCCGAGCACGAGTACGAGCACGGGGCGCTCGGCGACGCCGAGTACGCGGAGTTCATGGAGCTCGCCGCGGAAGAGGGCTTCGACCTCGAGGACGTCGAGGGCGCCATCGAGGAGGCCGGACACGGCCCGCTGCCCGTGCTCGCCGTCGTAGGCCGCCCCAATGTCGGCAAGTCGACCCTGGTGAACCGCATCATCGGCCGCCGCGAGGCGGTCGTCGAGGACAAGCCCGGGGTCACCCGCGACCGCGTCACTTACGAGGCCGAGTGGGCAGGTCGCCGCTTCAAGGTCGTCGACACCGGCGGCTGGGAGCAGGACGTCCTCGGCATCGACGCGTCCGTGGCCGCGCAGGCCGAGTACGCGATCGAGGCGGCCGACGCCGTCGTCTTCGTCGTCGACGCCAAGGTCGGCGCGACCGACACCGACGAGGCGGTCGTACGTCTGCTGCGCAAGGCCGGCAAGCCCGTGGTGCTGGCCGCGAACAAGGTCGACGGCCCGAGCGGCGAGGCCGACGCGGCATACCTGTGGAACCTCGGTCTCGGCGAGCCGTACCCCGTCTCGGCCCTCCACGGCCGCGGCACCGGCGACATGCTGGACGCCGTTCTGGAGGCCCTGCCCGAGACGCCCGCCCAGTCCTTCGGCACCGCGGTCGGCGGCCCGCGCCGCATCGCCCTGATCGGCCGCCCCAACGTCGGCAAGTCCTCCCTGCTGAACAAGGTCGCGGGCGAGGAGCGCGTCGTCGTCAACGAACTCGCCGGGACCACCCGCGACCCGGTCGACGAGCTGATCGAACTCGGCGGCAAGACCTGGAAGTTCGTCGACACGGCGGGCATCCGCAAGCGGGTCCACCTCCAGCAGGGCGCGGACTACTACGCGTCGCTGCGCACCGCGGCCGCCGTCGAGAAGGCGGAGGTCGCCGTCGTGCTGATCGACGCCTCCGATTCCATCTCGGTCCAGGACCAGCGCATCATCACCATGGCGGTGGAGGCGGGCCGTGCGCTCGTCATCGCCTACAACAAGTGGGACACCCTCGACGAGGAGCGTCGCTACTACCTGGAGCGGGAGATCGAGACCGAGCTCGGCCAGGTCGCCTGGGCGCCCCGGGTGAACGTCTCGGCGCACACCGGCCGGCACATGGAGAAGCTGGTCCCGGCGATCGAGACGGCCCTGGAGGGCTGGGAGACCCGTGTTCCCACGGGCCGCCTCAACGCCTTCCTCGGCGAACTGGTCTCCGCGCACCCGCACCCTGTCCGCGGCGGCAAGCAGCCGCGCATCCTCTTCGGCACCCAGGCGGGCACCAAGCCCCCGCGGTTCGTGCTCTTCGCCTCCGGCTTCATCGAGGCGGGCTACCGCCGGTTCATCGAGCGGCGGCTGCGCGAGGAGTTCGGCTTCGAGGGAGCCCCGATCCACCTCTCCGTCCGCGTGCGTGAGAAGCGCGGCAGGAAGAAGTGACGTAAGGGTCACCGGGCTACGGGAAAGGGGCGGCCTCCATGGCGGGGCCGCCCCTTCGGCATCCTGCTCACAGCCCCCGGCGTGGTGCGGGCGGCAGCGCCGCGACGGGGTGCATCCCCCGGGCGTGCCGTGCCACCTGCTGCCAGACGGTGGCCGCCGTGGCCGTGTGACCCTGCTGGGCGGCCAGGTGGCCGGTCGCATGGTGGGAGGTGCCGGGGCGTGTGCCATACGTCCCGGCATCGTACGAACCCGAGTGGTGCGTGGAGTTGGCGAAGGCGATGAAGCCAAGGTCCTCCTCGCCGCTGCGGTCACCCGGGTACGCCCGGAAGGACCTGAGGTACTCGGAGTAGAGCGCGTCATAGATCGGCGTGGCCGATGAGCCGTCCAAAAGGTCCTGTCCCGCTCTCCCGGAGGGAGCCGGCTCATAGGACTGGCGGCGGGGGACGTCATATGCATGCACGTAGGTGCCAACGACCCCGCCGCCCAAGGGATGCGGTCGATTAGTCCGCTTCGTCAGGTAACGTGCTCCGGCAGGCGGTACGGGGAGCGCCCGGTAAGGGGCGCGGGGCTGTGACAATGTGCGGCTCCGCCACGTGGGCGCGACCAGCCACAGGCGGGCTGCAGCCGGCGAACGACCTTGACGGGGGCACGGGGAACTGCGCAACCCCACAGCCGTCCCGCAGCCGACGAACGAACCCCGGTCACGTACCCGCCAGAGGCAAGGCGGCAGCCACAAGCTTGCCGTTGGCCGCCGCCTTGTCCAGCGCATCCCGCAGCAGATCCTCCCGTGGCTGGCGGCCGATCGACCCCACCGGCGCCGCGAACATCAGCACCTGCTGGTGCTTGTTGGCCGCGGCCCGCCACCCTTCGGTGACCTGGAGCGGCTGGTGCGCCTGCCACCAGGCGACCGGCTGCCCGCCGTTCGTGCCGGGCTGCAGCACGGCGTGCAGCTGTCCCATGGCGAGCAGCACCGACCAGCCGTGCAGCACGGGCGGTACCGCCGTGATCTCGGTCAGCGGCATGAAGCCCTGCTCGATGAGCAGGGGCAGGAAGTCGTCGCCGATACCCGTCGTGCCCGGGCGCACGATGGGCGCGGTCGGTTCCACGACGAGCGCCGGGTGCAACTCCCCGGCGATCAGGACGAGTCCGCTGGTGACGCCCAGCACCGCCTGCTCGGGGACGGCCCTGGAGACCCCCGCCTCGGCAGTGATGGAGCGGACGGCGCCCTGCAGTTGCTCCTCGGTGACCTGGACGACCTGGGAGGGCAGGCAGGTGGCGTGGGCGAAGGCGAGGACCGCCGTCTCCTCGCCGATGAACAGGACGGTGCTGGTGCGCTCCTGCTCGGAGTCGCCCGGGGTGCGGCAGGAGGTGCAGTCGTAACTGCCCGGGGCGTTCTCTCCGGCGAGCAGCCGGTCGGCTTCTTCGTCGCCGATCTCGGCGCGTACGGCGTCGCTGACGTCGAGCATGCGCGGCACGGGTGGCTCCCTCGGGATGCGGTGCGTGGCGGTGCCGGGTGGCTCCCGGCCCATGAGCCCGGGGGGTCCCCGGCTCATGAAGAAGACAACGGGCGATCTGTGGCCGGAGTCACGCTCGAGAGCGAACGGAATCGAACCATCCGGCGCGCAGGGTGAGCATGTGTGCGGAATCCGTCACTCCAAGCCAACTTCCGTGAGGTCAAAGGAAGTTGGTTCCGTGAAGTGGCTCACAGATCGGCGCCCCGCCTGGTCGACAAATCCGGAAATCAGTGAATGAATTGGGTGGCCGAAAATTGCCGATACCTCGGGTAACGGCGAACTGGCCTGGAATGACAAGGAGTTGGTTGATGATCGGCGGGCGACCTGCATAGATTCCTCGGCCGTGTGCAACGAGCACCGCCCGGGTACGTCCACCGGCCGCGCCGCACAGCCGGCGCGCAGCACCACCTCCGGTGGACGGGGCGGAGCGCGACGACCGCGATCCATACGCGGGCCGACGCGCCCCGCCTTGGGGGACCTCGGGTCTGTGGAGAGGGAATTACATGTCTGAATGTGCCGATAACACCCGTAAGGCTCGTACGACGCGTACCACGGCGGTCCTCGCCGGCGCGATCCTGCTCGCCCCGCTCGGAGTGCTCGCCGCGACCGGCAACGCCGCGGCGGCCGACGGCGGAGTGTGGGACCGCATCGCCCAGTGCGAGAGCGGCGGGAACTGGCACATCAACACCGGCAACGGCTACTACGGAGGACTGCAGTTCTCCGCCGGCACCTGGCGCGCGTACGGCGGCACGGCCTACGCCCCGACCGCCGGCCAGGCCTCCAGGGAGGCACAGATCGCCGTCGCCACCAAGGTGCAGCACGCGCAGGGATGGGGCGCATGGCCCGTCTGCTCGGCGCGTGCCGGAGCCTACGGAAGCGCGCCGGCGGCGTCCGGCGCCGG
The DNA here is from genome assembly GCF_040298185.1 of Streptomyces sp. NPDC001634. Taxonomy (NCBI): domain Bacteria; kingdom Bacillati; phylum Actinomycetota; class Actinomycetes; order Kitasatosporales; family Streptomycetaceae; genus Streptomyces; species Streptomyces sp. NPDC001634. Next base: position 14,237 of record NZ_JBEOZU010000117.1, read on the forward strand.
GACGGCCACGAACTCGTCGTCCCACTCGTCCTCGGCCTCCGCCACCACCAGGTCCGCCCCGTCGAAGCAGACGTCGAAGGAGACGTCGAAGCAGCAGTCGCAGGCGCCTGAGCGCTCGACGGGACAGACGAGTCGCGATGCGTCGCGCGGCGACTACACGGTCCGCAGCGGTGACACGCTCAGCGGTATCGCCGAGCGGCACGGGACCACCTGGCAGAAGTTGTACGAGCGCAACAAGGCGGTCATCGGCGGCAACCCCGACCTGATCATGCCCGGGCAGCGGCTCGCACTCTGACCTCGCTCCCTCCTTCGGGCCCTGACGTCGCGCATGGACGTCAGGGCCCGAGGCGATTCGGTGCGAGTTCCGCCGCCTCCCCGCTGAATGCGACCGTGCCGCGGCGCAGTTCGTGGACCAGGACGGTACGGCCCGTCGGCGCCGCCCTCAGCCGGGGCGGCAGCCGCTGTTCGGCGAGGACCACACAGGCGTCGAGGCCGGCGAGCAGCTCGTACGTACGGGCCGCGACCGCCGGCGACATGCCCTGGGCCGGCTCGTCGACGAGTACCACGCGCGCGCGTGCCAGCAGGGCGCGGGACAGGGCGAGCATGCGTTGCTCGCCGCCGGAGAGCGTGCCGGCGCGACGGGGGAGCAGCGGCCTCAGCTGCGGATAGGCGTCGAGGGCCGGGGCGACGTCCCGCGCGGCCAGTTCCAGGTTCTCGCGGACCGTCAGGGAGCCGAACACCGCCTGCCGCTCAGGGACCAGGCACATCCCTCGCCGCGCCCGCTCGAACGCGGGTACGCGGGTCACGTCGGCCCCGTCCCAGACCACTGCCCCGCCGGAGAGCGGCACGGTACCGGCGAGGGCGCGCAGCGCGGTCGTACGGCCGGAGCCGTTGCGGCCCAGCAGGACGGTCAGACCTGGGCCGGGGGCCACCAGTGTGACGCCGTGGAGGGCCTCCAGGGGGCCGTAACGCACGCGCGCGTGGCGCAGGGCGACGTTCATGCTCCGGCCTCGCTCGCGAGTACGCGGTCGGCGGGCCCGGAGGCGACGATGCGGCCCGCGGTCATCACATGCACGACATCGGCGAGATCGGCCACGAGGTCGAGGTCGTGCTCCACGACGAGCAGGGCCGCGCCGTCCGCGGCGAGGGCCCGCAGCAGCCGGGCCAGGACGGCGACCTCGGCGGAGTCGAGCCCGGCGGCGGGTTCGTCGAGCAACAGCACGCGGGGGCTTCCGGCGAGCGCCCGGGCCAGTTCGACCCGTCGGAGGGTGCCCGTCGGCAGCCCGGCCGCGGGCAGCGCCCGTACGGGCCCGTCGAGCCCGAGCAGGCGCAGGGACCGCTCCACGGCCGCCGGGTCGGTGAGCCGCCCCTGTTCGGCGCCGACGCTTACGTTTTCGGCCACGGTCAAGGAGGGGAAAACCGCCAGTTGCTGAAAGGTCCGGGCGATGCCGAGCCGGGTGCGGGCGTGCGCGGCCAGCCGGGTGATGTCCCGCTCACCGAACCGCACCTGCCCGCGCGCTGGGCGCACGGTCCCGGCGAGGCAGTGGAACAGGGTGCTTTTCCCGGCCCCGTTGGGCCCGACGACGGCGGTGACCGTGCCGGGCAGGACGTCGAGATCTACACCGGCGAGAGCGGTGAAGCCGTCGTAGCGGACGAGGAGACGGCGGGCGGTGAGGAGGGGGGCTCCTGCCCGGTCGGCTGCGCCGGTTCGCGACTGGTCGGCCGCGTGGGCCCGGGTGTGCCGCGGCGCCCCTGTCTTCACGCTGTCAGCCGCGCCGGTCCGGCTCCGCTCGGCCGCCGTTGCTCCGGTTCCCGCGCGGTCGGACGGACCCGTGGGTGCCCCTTCGGCCACGCCGTTCTGCGCGCGCTCCACCTCACCAGCACGCACGCGGTCCCGCGCACCCATCCGTACCCGTCCCGCCGCATCGGCTTCTGCCCGGTCTGCCGTGCCGGTTTGTGTGTGTCCTGCCGCTCCGGCTCCTGTGCGGTCTGCCGTGCCGGTTTGTGCGCGTCCGGCCGCTCCGGCTCCTGTCCGGCCTGGCGCTCCGGTTTGTGTGTGTCCTGCCGCGTCGGCTCCTGTCCGGTCTGCCGTGCCGGTTTGTGTGTGTCCTGCCGCACTGGCCCCTGCCCGGTCCGCCGCGCCGGACTGCGCCCGATCCACCGCTCCGGTTTGTGCGCGTCCGGCCGCTCCGGCTCCTGTCCGGCCTGGCGCTCCGGTTTGTGCGTGTCCGGCCGCTCCGGCTCCTGCCGGGTCCGTCGCGCTGGTTTGTACTCGTCCGGCAGGACCGGCGCCCGCTGGGTTTGGCGCTCCGGTTTGTGCGTGTCCCGCGGCACCAGCCCCCGCTCGCTCCACCGCACCGGCTCCCAGGCGCGCCATCGTCGTCGGTCCTGTCGGTCCTGTCGGTCCCGCGGCTGCCGGACTCGGTGCGCCCGCCTGCCGCAGGCTCCTCCTCACCTGTGCCCCCAACGGCCTGAGCGTCGCCCGGCGGTGCAGCCGAAGTCGTTGAGCTGTCCTGCGCAGGGCCTCGTACGGCCCGCCGGGGAAGCGGCCGACGAATGCGGCCAGAAGGCCGATCAGGGCCGCCGCCACCCCGCCGCGCGCTCCCGCGTCGAGGCCGACCAGCAGGGCCGCGGCGGCCAGGGCGCCGAGCGGGCTGTCCGCGCCCAGTACCACCACCGCGGCGAACCACAGCAGGCCGCGGACCGGGTCGTACACCCCCGGGTCGAAGGCCCGCAGTCCCATGCCGAGCATGCCACCGCCGAGCGCGGCCAGCGCCGCTCCCGCGACGAAGGCGAGCAGTTTGAGGGACGGGACCTGCACGCCCGCCGCCGAAGCCCCCGACTCATGGTCCCGCATGGCCGCCAGCGCCCGGCCCGTGCGGCCCCGCCGCAATGCGCCCGCCGTCAGCAAGGCGCCCGCCAGCAGGACCAGTTCCAGAACGTAGTACGCACGGTCCCCGTCGAAGCCCGCCGGGCGGCCGAGCGACAGGCCGGACGTCGCATACGGCTGCGCGAACACGAAGCGGCTCACCCCGACGCCCACTGCGAACGTCGCCAGCGCCAGCGCCAGGCCCTGGCGGCTGATCGCGGGCCAGCCGGTCAGCAGACCCAGAGGAGCGACCAGGACCACCGCCACGACGAGCGCCGCCAGTTCCGGAAGGCGCGGCAACCCCGGGAAGCGGCCCGCCGCGAGCAGCGCCGTGAACAGCGCGCCCAGGCCCGCGTACGCCGCCTGCCCGAGCGAGATCTGGCCGCCGCGGCCGGTGACCACGACCAGGGACAGCAGCACCACGGCCAGCGCCGGCACCTGGACCGACGTGTGCAGGTCCGAGCCCGCGAAGCCGAGCGGCAGGAGGAAGAGGACCACGGCCACGATCCAGGCCCCGGGCGGCGTCGGCACGCGGGCCGTCGCGGTGCGCGGCAGGGCGTCGCGCGTGCCGACGCCGGGCAGTACGAGGGCGGCGACGAGCAGCGCCACCACGAACAGGTTCGCGCCGACCGCCTGCAGCAACGGTTCGCCCCAGCCCGACGGGTGCAGCCGCGTCAGCTGGCTCTGGGCGACGCCGATGCCCAGCGCCACCACGACCGCCATCGTGAGGCTCCGCATCCGGGCGGCCACGGCGACCGCCACCACCTCCATCACCAGCAGCGACATGCCGTACGGGTCGAGGCGCACGTACGGTGCGAGCAGCACGCCCGTCAGCCCCGCCGTGAACGAACCGAACGCCCAGCCCGCGGCGGCCACCCGGTCCGCGTCGATGCCGCCGAGAACGGCCAGCGACCGGTCGTCGACCACCGCCCGCAGCTCCCGCCCGAAGCGCGTCCAGCGCGTCACCGCTCCGATGCCGGCGGCCAGGACCAGCACGACGGCCAACTGCCCCCAGGGATCCGCCGACACCAGGGTCGGCACGTCCGCGCGCGCCCCCGGTCCCCACACCAGCACCGCCCCGCCTACCAGCAGCACGAACACGCCGATGGACGCGACCAGCGTCTGCGCCGGATCGCTGCCGAGCACGGAGAGGGGGCGGAAGACGAAGCGTTCCAGCACCACGCCGATGCCCGGCGCCACGACCAGCAGCGTGGCCGCCGCGCCCAGCCAGAGCGGCCGGCCCCACTCCACCGTGAACTGCCGCAGCACATACGCGCACAGCATCGCGATCGCCCCGTGCGCGAAGTTCAGCACCCCCGTCGCCCGGTACGTGACCACCAGCCCGATCCCGGTGAGCGCGGCGGCGCTGCCGACCGAGAGACCGGCGACAGCGAGGTCGTACGTGAGCGAGTCCATCAGCCGTCCGCCCTCAGTCGTCGCGACCGTCCGCGGGCGGCTCGCAGATCGGGCACGGTTCCAACTGCCCGCTCGCCAGCACCCGCGAGTCCACCGGCACGGCCTCGGACTTGCCGGCCACCAACGGGCAGTCCGCGCGGTGCCACAGCGTGCCGCCCGGCACCATCAGCAGCTTCCCGCTGGTGGCGACCGGCACGGCCGCGGTCTGCCCGGACTCGTCGGCGTCGGCGGGCTCGGCGGCCACCAGGAGCGCGTACAACTCTTCCACGCGCGCGGCGGCGAGCGCGTTCCTGCCGTGGGTGAGGAGCACCGACCCGGCGATGATCAGCGCGGCGCCCGGCACGGTACAGGAGGCCAGATAGGGCAGTTGGCGCTCCGCGTACCGCTCGCCGGAGATGCCGTACCAGCCGATGACGCAAAGCACCGCGCCCGCGGCGAGCGCGGCCCACCCGGCCCAGAGGGCGGGATGCACAGTCCGCAGTCGAGCAGTCCGCATGGCGGCTCCCACGTCACGTGTCTGTCCATGTCAGCCGATGGCTTGCACTATGCCTCCTGGAAGCTGACCCTGAAAGCTCCGGGCGCACTTGGCCCGGTCGGACACCCGGTGGTGAGCCAGATGGTTCTCGGGAGCGACCTCAGGCGGGGGAACAGCAACAAGGGGCGCGGCCCCGGACGGGCGCCGGCATGGGCGGCGGTCGCCGTCCTGCTCCTGGGCCCGCTCCTCGGCGCGTGCAGCGACGAGAGCGGCGGCGGGAGCAGCAACCCGCCGACCCCCTCGGTCGAGAAGCCGACCAGCGCGCAACCCAGTCCGACCGCCCCGGCGGATCCGGCGGCGGCCGGGAAGCAGATCACGGAGAACTGGCAGAAGTTCTTCGATCCGTCCGTCTCCCTGAAGGACAAGGCGGCCGTCCTCGAGAACGGCGACACGATGGGTCCGGTGCTGCAGAGCTTCAACGGCGACCAGCGCGGACAGCAGGTCAAGGCGACCGTCCAGAAGGTCGAGTTCACGTCCCCGTCGCAGGCGACCGTGACGTACTCGCTGACCCTGAAGGGCGCCACCGCCCTGCCGAACGCGTCCGGTACGGCCGTTGAGCAGCAAGGCACCTGGAAGGTGTCCGACCGTACCCTCTGCGCGCTGGTCCAGCTGAGCGGCAACGCGTCGGCGAGCTCGGCCCCGGGCTGCTGACCGGCCGTGCGCGCACTCCACCGGGCGGCCGGGGCCATCGCCGCGGGCCTGCTCCTGCTGAGCACGGCCTGCGGCAGCCGGCTGCCCGAGAGCGACTTCGAGCACCGCTCCACGCCACCGCAGCAGCAGAGCGCCGAGCCGATCCGCGTCGGGATCATCACCAGCGCCACCAGCCCGGTCGGCGCGAACGCGTTCACCGGTCCGCGCGACGGCGCGCAGGCCTACTTCGACCGACTCGACACACGCGGCGGGATCGGCGGACGCAAGGTCGAGGTGCACACGTGTGACGACGGCGGCAGCGGCGTCGGCAACAACGAGTGCGTGCACCAACTGATCGACGACGACAAGGTCGTCGCCCTGGTCGCCACCACCACCCTCGACTACGCGGGCGCCTCCCGCGTGTCCGCCGCGGGCGTGCCCGACATCGGCGGCCAGCCCATCGGCGCGGCCTACGACACCTATCCGCACCTGTACGGCATCTACGGCAGCCTCGCGCCGCGCAACGGAACGGTGGGCTGGGGCGGAAAGCTGTACGGGGGCACCGAGGTCTACCGCTACTTCAAGCAGCGGCAGGGCGCCCGCACCGCCGCCGTCGTCTCCTACAACCAGTCCGCGTCGGCCTCCTACGCCCGGCTCGTGGCGCGGGGCCTTGCGGCCGAGGGCTACAAGGTCGTCACCGAACAGGTCGACTTCGCCCTGCCGAACTTCCGTGCCGCCGCCGCCGACCTCAAGCAGCAGGGCGCCGACCTGGTCTTCGACGCCCTCGACACCCACGGAAACGCCCAGCTGTGCCAGGCCATGGACCAGGTCGGAGCCAAGGTCATCGCCAAGGTCACCAATGTGCAGAACTGGACATCCACGGTCCCCGAGGACTACGGGGACTCCCCGCGCTGCCGCAACGCCCTGTGGGCGACCGGCTCCAGCCGCAACTACGAGGACACCGCCGACGCGGCCGTACGCGAGTTCCGGGACGCGACCGGGAACCTGAAGACACACTCCCAGTGGCAGCTGGAGGGCTGGGCCGCCGCGATGTGGTTCACGGACGCCGCGAAGTCCTGCGGCGCGGACGTCACGCGCGCGTGCGTCGACCGCTTCATGAACTCCGGAAAGCCGTACACGGCCGGCGGACTGCTGATCCCCGTCACGTTCGAGCACCTGGCCGCGCCCCCGACGACGCGCAGGACCTGTCTCTCCGTGGCACGCTGGGAGGACGCCAAGGGCTGGGTCGATCAGGGCGACATGAACGCCACCTGCTTCGACGTGCCGCAGCTGGCGTACGAGCCCTGACGAGGCGGGCCCGGCCCACCTGCTGCTGCGCCGCCGCGACGGCGAGGAGGCCGCGCTGCCGCTCACCCCGGCCGAGGGCGGCCGGCTGCGCGTCGCCCTGCCCAGCGGCGTCGACCTGCCCGAGGGCCGCTGGGACGCGTATGCACAGATCGCCGACGACGAGCCACACCCCCTGGTACCGGGCATCAATGACCTGCGCTCCCTCGTGGACCGCGTGCCCGGCGACTCGGCCGCCCGGATCGCCGTCCGCATCCCGTACTCGACCAAGAAGGGCACCCTCGCCGTACGCAGCTGGCTGCGCGCCCCGCACGCCGAGGCGGGCGACCTCCACATCGACGAGGGCGAGCTGAGGGTGAGCGGCCGGGTCTACTGCACCGGGCCGGCAGCGGACGCCTACGCGGAGGTCAGGGAGCGGGGCGGCCCGAAGTCCGTGCTGCGCGCCGACGTCACCGCGCAGGAGACGGAATTCGGCTTCACCGTGTCGTACGCGCCGCTCGCCCCCGGCATCTGGGATCTGTGGCTGCGCCCGGCGGGGGAGGAGGGGCCGCGGGTGGGGATCGCGCGGCTGCTCGACGACGTCGCGGACAAGAAGCCTGTCTTCCGCTACCCCAGAGCCGTGGTGCGGGCGGAGCACGGTGAGGTGGAGGCGTGGCCGTACTACACGGTCGACAACGACCTGTCGGTGACGGTCGGCGCCGTGGGCTGACCGTCCCTGCGGACGGCCTGCCGACTGACTTGCGGACTTGCGGACAGGGGTTGTCCCCAAGGGCTGGCAGACTCGGGACCATGTTGGAGACCTCGGCACGACTGCTGCGCCTGCTGTCCCTGCTCCAGGCCCACCGCGAGTGGTCCGGAGCCGACCTCGCCGAACGGCTCGGCGTCAGCCCCCGCACCGTGCGCCGGGATGTGGACCGGCTGCGCGAGCTGGGCTATCCCGTCAACGCCAGCCCGGGCACCGGCGGCGGCTATCAGCTCGGCGCGGGGGCCGAACTGCCGCCGCTGCTCCTGGACGACGACGAGGCGGTCGCCGTGGCGGTCGGGCTGCGCACAGCAGCCGGGCAGGGCATCGAGGGCATCGGCGAGACCTCCGTACGCGCCCTCACCAAACTCGAACAGGTCCTGCCGAACCGGCTGCGCCGCCGGGTGAGCGCCCTCAACGCGTTCACCGTGCCGATGCTGCGCAGCCCCCAGCCCTCCGCCGTCGACCCGGCCGTTCTCACCGAACTCGCCCATCTGTGCCGGGACGCGGAGCGGCTGCGCTTCGAGTACCGCGACCACGGCGGCGCCCCCACCCGCCGTACGGTCGAGCCGCATCGCCTGGTGTGCACCGAGCGCCGCTGGTATCTGGTGGCCTGGGACACCGACCGCGACGACTGGCGCACGTTCCGCGTCGACCGCATCACCCCGAAGCCGCCGCACGGCCCGCGCTTCACCCCGCGTACGCCACCGGCCGATGACCTGGCCGCGTACGTGTCCAAGGGAGTGTCCAGGACTGTGTACGCCGCACAGGCCGTCGTACGGCTGCTGGTGCCGCTGCACGAGGCGGCCGAGCGGATCTCGCCGTCGGCCGGGACCCTGGAGGCGGAGACCGAGGGCAGCTGTCTCATGCGCACGGGCGCCCCGAACCTCGACGTGATGGTGATTCACGTGATGATGACGGGCCTCGAGTTCGAGGTGCTGGAGCCCGTCGAGCTGACCGAGGCCATCAGGTCGGCTCGTGACCGGCTTGATGCCGCTTTGGCTCGGGCTGAGGGGCCTGACCGGCGTACCGGGGATGGTGCAGGTCGAACGCCGGGGACTCGGAGCGGATCCGGGGCAGCGTGAGGAAGTTGTGCCGCGGTGGCGGGCAGGAGGTCGTCCACTCCAGGGAGCGGCCGAAGCCCCAGGGGTCGTCGGCCTCGACCCTGGTGCCGTACTTGGCGGTCCTCCAGACGTTGTAGAGGAACGGCAGTGTCGACAGGCCGAGCAGGAACGCGCCGATCGATGAGACGGTGTTGAGCGCGGTGAAGCCGTCGGCGGCCAGATAGTCGGCGTACCGGCGTGGCATGCCCTCCGCGCCCAGCCAGTGCTGCACCAGGAACGTGGTCTGGAAGCCGACGAACAGCGTCCAGAAGTGGATCTTGCCCACTCGTTCGTCGAGCATCTTCCCGGTGAACTTCGGCCACCAGAAGTAGAAGCCGCCGAACGTCGCGAAGACGACGGTGCCGAAGACGACGTAGTGGAAGTGGGCGACCACGAAGTACGAATCGGTCACGTGGAAGTCCATCGGCGGCGACGCCAGGATCACCCCCGTCAGCCCGCCGAACAGGAACGTCACCAGAAAGCCGGTCGCCCACAGCATCGGCGTCTCGAAGGACAGGGAGCCCTTGAGCATGGTGCCGATCCAGTTGAAGAACTTCACCCCGGTCGGCACCGCGATCAGGAAGGTCATGAAGGAGAAGAACGGCAGCAGCACCGCGCCCGTCGCGAACATATGGTGCGCCCACACCACCACGGACAGACCTGTGATGGCCATCGTCGCGCCGACCAGCGTCAGATAGCCGAAGAGCGGCTTGCGGCTGAAGACCGGGATGATCTCCGTGATGATCCCGAAGAACGGCAGCGCGATGATGTAGACCTCGGGATGGCCGAAGAACCAGAACAGGTGCTGCCACAGCAGCGCCCCGCCGTTGGCCGCCTCGAACACCCGCGAGCCGAACCGCCGGTCCGCCTCCAGGACCAGCAGCGCCGCGGCGAGCACGGGGAACGCCATCAGCACGAGGATCGACGTGAACAGCGTGTTCCAGGTGAAGATCGGCAACCGGAACATCGTCATGCCCGGCGCGCGCATCCCGATGATCGTCGTCAGGAAGTTCACCGAGCCGAGGATCGTGCCGAAGCCGGCCAGCGCGAGCCCCATGATCCACATGTCGGCGCCGACCCCCGGCGTGTGCTCCATGCTGTTGAGCGGGGCGTACGCGAACCAGCCGAAGTCGGCGGCCCCGTCCGGGGTCAGCAGCGAACCCAGCACGATCAGCCCGCCGAACAGGAACAGCCAGTACGACAGCATGTTCAGCCGCGGGAAGGCCACATCGGGCGAGCCGATCTGCAGCGGCATGATCTCGTTGGCGAAGCCCGCGAAGGTGGGGGTCGCGAACAGCAGCAGCATGATCGTGCCGTGCAGCGTGAACAGCTGGTTGTACTCGGTGTTGCTCATGATCTGCAGACCGGGCCGGGCCAGTTCGGCACGCATCAGCAGCGCCATCACGCCGCCGGCCAGGAAGAACCCGAACGACGTGATCAGATAGAGGTGGCCGATCTTCTTGTGGTCGGTGGTGGTCAGCCAGTCCACGACCAGCCGTCCCGGCCGCACCGTCCGCAGACCTTCCGCGGTCGCCTGCGCGGTGTCCGTCCCCATCACTTGCCCCTCGCTCGCCGCGCCCCGCGGCGCTCCGGCCGCGGGCCTACGGGGATTCTGTGCCGAAGTCGTGCATTTCTTATGCGGAGTCAGGTGGCGCCGGGCGTCCAGGAATCGAAATGGAATGGGCCTGGTACGAACTGCGAAGCACTCTTTCCACGGGATTATTCGGAACCCCTTCCCAGGGTGGTCGAACCCGCCTCGAATTACGTTCGGCCAGGTGCGTGGCAGTCCCGGAACCGCTCGAAGGTGTGACGCTGTTGGGGCGAAACGGGTGTCGTGATTCTGTGACAGAAGCGTGACCGGAGAGGGACGCGTGACTGGTGTGACCGGTCCGGGCTTCCGCGAAGGGGGCCCGCGGCCTAACGTGGCGGCATGGCACCCATTCCCACCCCTGGCGCCGAACCCGAGGACTCCCCGGAGGCGTACGTCGGCCTGGACGCCCAGCGCGCCGAGCGGCTCGCCCGCGAGCGCGGCTGGAGCACGGTCCGCTCGCTGCCGCCGGGCGCGATCATCACCATGGAGTACCGCGTAGGACGGCTGAACTTCGAGGTCGCGAGCGGCAGGGTCAAGCGCTGCTGGAAGGGCTGACCGCCCATGACGAAGGCCCCGGCTCGATATGAGCCGGGGCCTTCGTCGCGCGGGGTGGCTGTGCGTA
>NZ_JBEOZU010000118.1:0-24589 GCF_040298185.1 Streptomyces sp. NPDC001634
CGGGCGCGGGCCAGGGCGCGGGCCGCCTGCGTGTCCCCGGCGGTCCAGCCGTGCGGGGCGACGGCGGCGCTGGCGCCGAGGGTCCAGCCGGGTTGTGGGGACGGTTCGCGCTCGGCCGGGACCAGGACCCGTACGACGTCACCGGCCACGTCGACGAGCGCGGAGCCCAGCGCCGCGCCGAGGGCCGAGGCGGCCACGACGTCCGGCGCGGCGCGGTCCCCGGCGGGCCGGGCGTGCACCACGACCCAGCGGTCCCCGCCGAGCAGGGGGGCGACGGCCTCCGCCGGGGCGCCGAGCAGGAGCCGCACGAGCGCCGAGGAGCGTGCCGCCCCGCTCCCGCTCCGGTGCTCGCCGGTGAGGAGGGAGAGAAGCACGGCCGCGACAGAGGCGATGGTGTGGTCCCCGGGGTCTCGCCGTGGTGCGGCCACCCCGAGCACAAAGCCCTGCCCGGTGCCGAGGGCGTAGGCCGCGAGCTGGGTTCCCGCGACGGTGTCGGTGGCGGAGGAGGGGGTGGGCCCCGCCGGTCCTGGCGGCCGTACCACCGCGGACAGCTCGCCCAGCGCCCGTACCGCCGCCTCGGGGGCCCGCCCCGCCCCCGCACGTTCCGTGCCGTCCGGTCCGTACAGGGCCGCCCGGCCGCCCACCCGCCGGGCCAGCTGCCGCAGCACCGACGGCACCGGGTCCGGGCGCCCCGCCGCAGCGGCCAGGCTCTGCTGGGCCTCGGTGACCCGGCGCAGCTCCGCGAGGCGGGCCTGCGCCATCAGCTGCCACACCGCGCGCGCCACACCCGAGAACGTGGTCTGCGGCGGGACCTCGAGCAGCGGCAGCCCGTAGTGGTCACAGGCCGCCGCCAGCGCCCGCGGCACCGTGTCGTGCACCGGCGCCACTCCGAAACCGAGCGCCGCGCCACCGGCCGCCACGATCCGGGAGACGTATTCGTCGAAGTAGTCCCCCAGTCTCGACTTCGCTCGACCGGGGGCACCCCCATCCGCGCCCGCGCCCTCCGGGATGTGCACTCCCGCCGTCAGCAGCAGCTCGCCGCCCAGCAGATACGGGTAGGGGTCCGCCATCTCCGAGGTGTGCGCCCAGTGGATCACGATGCCGGGGTCCGCCGGCCCGGCGATCTGCCGCAGCGCCAGATCCTCCCGGGCGAGCAGTGCGGAAAGCGGTACCGGTGGGGTGGGCGGTACCGCGGGCGCGGACGACGTGGGCGATGGGTCCGGCATGATGGATGGTTCCTCCATCCTGCTCCGATCGGATGGATGAAACGTACACTTCCATGGCGCTTTTAAGCCACCTAGGGTCGACCTCGCAAAGAAGGGTGGGCCCCGCATGCAGGTGCTGTTCACCGGCATGGGTAGCCCGGACGACGCGTTCGCGGCCGTCGTGAGGCAGGAACTGCCCGTCGGCGTACGGGGGGTTGGTTCTCGCCGCCGCGTTCGCCGCGGTGATGTCGACCTCTTCCGGAGCGCTCGGCGCGTGTGCGACCGTCGCCAACACGAGGTCAAGGGCAACCGGCTCTTCATCGGCGGGCCGCTGTACGGCGGCCTCGGCCCCGGCACCGCACGGACCGTCCGGCGCGAGCGGCTCGCGGGTCGTGGCGCGTCGACCGCGGAGGAACCGCGGCGGTGGGCGTCCAGCCCCGTTGCTTCGGTCCGGCAGCCGCGCGGCGCCGGGCCGGGCGGGCCCTGTCAGTGGGGTCCGCGACACTTGAAGGCACACGCATGACCTGGAGGAGTCCGACGATGAGCAGCACCGAGAACACCGCAGCAGGCGACAGCCGGCCCCGCGGCCCCGTCGACTCGTCCCGCATCCCGCGGTACGCGGGGCCGGCGACCTTCGCCCGGCTGCCCCGCCTCGACGAGGTCGGCACCACGGACGTCGCCGTGGTCGGCGTGCCGTTCGACTCGGGCGTCTCCTACCGCCCGGGCGCCCGCTTCGGCGGCAACGCCATCCGTGAGGCCTCCCGCCTGCTGCGCCCGTACAACCCGGCCCAGGACGCCTCCCCCTTCGCGCTCGCGCAGGTCGCGGACGGCGGCGACATCGCCGTGAACCCGTTCGACATCCACGAGGCCGTGGAGACCATCGAGGCCGCCGCCGACGAGCTGCTCGGCACGGGCGCCCGCCTGATGACCCTGGGCGGCGACCACACCATCGCGCTGCCGCTGCTCAGGTCCGTCGCCAAGAAGCACGGCCCGGTCGCCCTGCTGCACTTCGACGCCCACCTCGACACCTGGGACACGTACTTCGGCGCCGAGTACACCCACGGCACCCCGTTCCGCCGCGCCGTCGAGGAGGGCATCCTCGACACCTCCGCGCTCTCCCACGTCGGCACCCGCGGCCCGCTCTACGGCAAGCAGGACCTCACCGACGACGAGAAGATGGGCTTCGGCATCGTCACGTCCGCCGACATCTACCGGCGCGGCGCCGACGAGGTCGCCGACCAGCTGCGGCAGCGCATCGGCGACCGCCCGCTGTACATCTCCATCGACATCGACTGCCTCGACCCGGCGCACGCCCCCGGCACCGGCACGCCCGAGGCCGGCGGCATGACCTCGCGCGAGCTCCTGGAGATCCTGCGCGGTCTCGCGTCCTGCAACCTGGTCTCCGCGGACGTCGTCGAGGTGGCGCCCGCGTACGACCACGCGGAGATCACGTCGGTGGCCGCCTCGCACACGGCGTACGAACTGACGACCATCATGACCCGCCAGATCGCGGCGGCCCGCGCCGGTGAGGAGACCGAGACCCAGTGACCCACGACCACGACCTGGTCCTCCGCCCGACGGCGGCGCAGACGGAGGCCGCACTCAACCCTCCCCCCGGCCGTATTGGCGGAGACCTGGTCGTGGAGACCCTGGCCGGTCTGGGCGCGACGACGGTGTTCGGACTGCCCGGCCAGCACGCGCTCGGCATGTTCGACGCACTCCGGCGCTCCGATCTGCGGTACGTCGGACTGCGGGTGGAGAACAATGCGGGCTTCGCCGCGGACGCGTACGGCCGGATCACGGGTGAGGCCGCCCCGCTCCTGCTGTCGACCGGCCCGGGCGCGCTGACGTCCCTGGCCGCGCTCCAGGAGGCGGCGGCGGCCTCGGCCCCGGTTCTGGCGATCAGCAGCCAGATCCCGACCGCGGGCCTGGGTGGCGGCCGCCACGGCTATCTGCACGAACTCCCGGACCAGGCGGCCTCGTTCCGGGGTGTGGTCAAGTCCGTCCACACGGTCCGTACGCAGTCGCAGATCCCGTCCGCGATCGCGGCGGCGTGGCAGTCGGCGCTGACGGCTCCGCACGGCCCGGTGTGGGTGGAGATCCCGCAGGACGTGCTGCTCGCCGGGACCACGCTCCCGGTGGTGACGGCGGTGGACGCGACACCGGAGGATCTGGTCCCGCGCCCCGAACTGACCGCCGTGGCCGCCGACCTGCTGTCGAAGGCGTCCCGCCCGGCGATCATCGCGGGCGGAGGAGTGGTCCGCGCGGATGCCTCGGGCAAGCTGCGCCTGCTCGCCGAAAAGCTGAACGCACCCGTCGTCACCACCTTCGGCGGCAAGGGCGCCTTCCCCTGGGAACACCCCCTGTCCCTGCGGTCCTGGCTTGAGGACCGCCACACGACGGACTTCCTGGAGGACGCGGACGTCCTGCTGGTCGTCGGCTCGGGGCTGGGCGAACTGTCCTCGAACTACCACACGTTCAAGCCGCGCGGCCGGGTCGTCCAGATCGAGGCGGACCTGGGCAAACTGGAGGCCAACCACCCGGCCCTGGGCATCCACGCGGACGCAGGCCTTGCGCTGCAGGCGCTGCTGGAGACGGTGTGCGAACGGGAGGACAGGACGGCCCCGGAACGTGTACGCGCTCTGCTTGAGCGGGTGGCGGACCGGATCGCGTCCCAGGACCTGACCCTGGAGCAGGAGGTGCTGGCGTCCGTGCGCCGCGCCCTCCCGTCCGGCTCCCCGTCCTTCTGGGACATGACGATCCTGGCGTACTGGGCGTGGTCGGCCTTCGACCCGGGCGGCGCGAACACCATGCACTCGGCCCAGGGCGCCGGCGGCCTCGGCTACGGCTTCCCGGCTGCGCTCGGCGCGGCCGTCGCGGACCCCACCCGCCCGGTCCTTGCGGTCTCGGGCGACGGAGGGGCCCTCTACTCCATCGCCGAACTGGCGACGGCCCGGCAGTACGACCTGAACGTGACGTGGCTGATCGTCGACGACGGCGGCTACGGCATCCTGCGCGAGTACATGACGGATGCCTTCGGCGAGGCGACGGCGACGGCTACCGAACTGACCCGCCCGGACTATGTGGCTCTGGCCGAGGCCTTCGGCGTCCCCGCCCTGCGTACGACACCGGAGTCCCTGGAGGAGGACCTCGCCAAGTCCCTGGCGGCGCACGGGCCTTCGGTGGTCGTCCTCCCGGCGGTCCTGCGGATGTTCGCGCCGACGCACCTCGGCTGAGCGGCATCGCAACAGCGGCCCCCGACCGTACGGGACGGTCGGGGGCCGCTGTGTGTGCTCGTCCGGGCCGGTGTCAGCCGACGTCCGACGGGTCCAGGCGGTACAGCGCGGACTGGTTGGTCCCGGTCCCCGAGGAGGAGGACGACGTGGACGACGTCTTGCTGTACTCGCTGCTCTTCACCGCCGTGCCGTGCTTCTTCACCCAGTTCGACACCTCGGTACTGAGGCTGTTGCCGCCGCCGGGGCCGCCCATGCCTCCGCCCATGCCGCCGCTGCCGATCTGGATGTAGTGCAGCTCGCCCTTCTTGACCAGCTCCTCCAGCTTGGCGACGGTCATCGCCTTGTCGGTGCCGGTGAAGCCCCACATGGAGATGACGGGTTCCCTGCTGCTCAGCACGAGCTGGGCGGCACTCTGCGAATTCGACACCGCCAGCAGCCACTCGGCGCCGTCCTGGTGCTTCTTCAGGTACGCG
Source organism: Streptomyces sp. NPDC001634 (assembly GCF_040298185.1). Classification (NCBI taxonomy): domain Bacteria; kingdom Bacillati; phylum Actinomycetota; class Actinomycetes; order Kitasatosporales; family Streptomycetaceae; genus Streptomyces; species Streptomyces sp. NPDC001634. The sequence continues at coordinate 4,915 of NZ_JBEOZU010000118.1, forward strand.
ATGAGCTCGCTGCTCGCGCCGCCGCCGGGGCCGGCGCCCATGCCGCCGCCACCGAAGCCGCCCATGGCTCCGCTCCGGCCGGCCTCGGAGCTCCCGGTGCCGTTCGGGGGCGCACCACCCATCTCACCGTTTGCGTCGCCCTGTTGGCCACTTTGCTGACCGTCAGGGATGCCGCCGCCCTGCTGAGCACCGCCCTGCTGGTTGCCGCCGGGCAGCTCGCCGTTCGGGGCGCCGCTGGGTGCGCCCCCACCCGGGAAGCCGCCGCTCGCCTGGCCGTTCTGCTGGGGGCCGCCACCTGGCATCTCACCATTGCCCGGGCCGCCATTGCCGCCGGGGAAGCCGCCCCGGTTGCCGCCGGGGCCGCCGCCGAAGCCGTTGCCGGTGGAAGGTCCGGCCGTCGGGTTGGTGCCGCCCATCATTCCGCCGCCCGAACCCGAGGGCACCGACCAGGCGTACGCGGCCGGACCCGCGACCGCCGCCACGACCGCCGCGGCCACGGAGGCCGCAAGCAGCCGTATACGGGTGCCCGAGCGGAAGACGAACAGGCCCACGATCGCCAGCGCCATGACGACCCCGATGACCGGCCACAACCATGTGTTCCAGCCGGAGGCCCGGCGCAGCAGCACGATCGCCCAGATGCCTGTGACCGCGAGACCGGTCGGCAGCACCCACGCCCAGCGCTTGTCCGTACGGAACGCACGCAGCAGCATCACGCCGCCACCCCCGCACAGCGCCGCGATGCCGGGCGCGAGCGCGGTGGTGTAGTACGGGTGCATGGTGCCCTCGGCCATGGCGAAGGTCAGGTAGTGCAGCGCGGTCCAGCCGCCCCACAGCACCAGCGCGGCACGCGTCAGGTCGGTGCGCGGGGCACGGCCGCACAGGATCAGGCCGGCGACGCACGCGATGGCCGCGAAGGGGATCAGCCAGGAGATCTGGCCGCCGAGGATGCTGTTGAACATCCGGCCCAGGCCCGCGGAGCCGGAGAAGCCGCCGCCTCCGCCACCCCCGCCTCCGCCGTTGCCCTCGCCGCCGAAGATCCGGCCGAGACCGTTGTAGCCCATGATGAGATTCCAGGCCGTGCCGTCCGTCGAGCCGCCGATGTACGGCCGTTCGGAAGCGGGCACCAGCGACACGGCGGCCGCCCACCAGAAGCTGGAGACCGCCAGGGCCACGCCCGCGAGCAGCAGGTTCACGATCCGCTTCACCAGGCCGATGCGGGCCGCGTACAGGTAGACCGCGAGGACGGCGGGAAGCGCGATGTAGCCCTGGAGCATCTTCGTGTTGAACGCGAGGCCGAAGCACACCGCCGAGCCGAGCAGCGGCAGCAGTTTGCCGTTCGTCACGGCGCGCAGGGCGAGGGCGGCGCCGCCGACCATCAGCAGTACGAGCAGCGTGTCCGGGTTGTTGTCACGGTTGATGGCCACCGTGATCGGCGTGAGGGCGAGCACCAGGGCCGCGACCGCCGCCGCGCCATGGCCCCACACCCGCTTCACGGAGGAGTGCAGGATCCAGATCGTGGCGAGGGCGGCCACGATCATCGGTGCCATCATCTGCCACGTGCCGAAGCCGAAGACGCGGCTGGACAGGCCCATGACCATGAGCGCGAACGGCGGTTTGTCGACGGTGAGGAAGTTGCCCGCGTCCAACGAGCCGAAGAACCAGGCCTTCCAGCTCTGTGTACCGCTGAACACGGCCGAGCTGTAGAAGCTGTTCAGACTCGACCCGGACAGGTTCCAGGAGTACAGCACCGTGGCCAGCGCCATGATGGCCAGCAGCACGGGCAGCGACCAGCGCGGCGCGGTGGCGGAGGCGGGGTTGGGCCCGCGGGGCGGCCCGGCGGCCGGTGCTCCGGACGGGGAACCGGACAGGGAATGGGTGGCAGATGTCACCAGGGCACCATGCAGAGGCGGGATGAGTGCGGACTGTGGTCAAGCTGAGGGTGAGCTGTGGGTCGGTGAGAGCTTGGTAAGTGGATGGCAAACGAGAGGTTTCTCACATTGGCGGCCGTGATTGCGGCTGCGGGCCGTTGTGTGAGTTAACTCGCGTACAACTTCCAGTCGTTCCCGTGAGTCAATAGGGCACAAGCGTGCCGGGGGCACGCTTTTGTCCCTGTAAGAGGACGGTTAACCTCTATGATTCACCGGATATCTGGTAATTTCTGGACATTTCAGAATGTCCGCTTGCTCGCGGCCGGACTCGGCGCCGGAATGCTCATACCGATAGCGGCGACCGCCGCACCCGCTGCTGCTGCCACGCCTACGGTCAACTGCACGTCGGGCAAGGCGGGCCTGGCCGCCAAACTGCAGAAGGACATCACCGCGGCGCTCGCGAGCCGCAAGGGGACCGTGGCGGTCGGCGTCTACGACCGCTCCACCAACACCACCTGCTCGCTGCGCGCCACCTCCGCCTACGACTCGGCCAGCGTCGTCAAGGTCACCGTGCTCGCCACGCTGCTGTGGGACGCGAAGAAGCACAACCGCTATCTGACCGACCGTGAGAACACCCTCGCCACGGCGATGATCACCAAGTCGGACAACAGCGCGACCAGCACGCTGTGGAAGCAGCTGGGCCTGACGAAGATCAAGGGCTTCCTCGCGGCCGCCGGTATGACGCAGACGAAGCCGGGCGCGGACGGCTACTGGGGTCTGACCCAGATCACCGTGCAGGACGAGCAGAAGCTGCTCAGGCTCATCACCGCCAGGAACTCCGTGCTGAGCGACAACTCCCGCGCGTACATCCTGAAGCTGATGGGCAAGGTCATCTCCTCGCAGCGCTGGGGCACGCCGGCGGGCGCCCCCTCCGGTGTCTCCGTGCACGTCAAGAACGGCTGGCTGCAGCGTGCGACGCACGGCTGGCGTGTGCACAGCGTCGGCACGTTCAACGGTGCCGGGCACGACTACATGATCACGGTGCTCACTCAGGACAACAGCACCATGAGCTATGGCGTCACCACCATCCAGAACGTGGCCAAGGTCATCCACAAGGACCTGGTGCCGACGGCTTCCACGGCGACGGCGTACGCGCCCACGAGCAGGCCCCAGGAAGCCATCCCGGCGGTCCCGGCGAGCTGACACGGCCGAACTCCCCCTGGTTCATGGGTAGTCAGCCCCCGGTCCATTCGGGTCGTCCTACGGTGACGGCATGCGCCTGAGAATCCTGCTCGCCACTGTCACCGCCATGCTGGCGGCGGCCGCCTTGCCGGCCGCCGCCGGGCCCCTCGCACCGACCGACGCGTCTGCCCACGCGTGCTCCTCCACCGTCGGCATCGAGGGCTTCTCCGACGCCCTCGACAAGACGGCGTACGACGGCACGTTCGTCGGCAACCTCTCCGCGCTCTCCGTCCTCCGCGACGGACAGATCGCCGCGCTCTCCGACCGCTCGTCCCTCTTCACGCTCGACCGCAACAGCCTGAAGCCCACAAGCGTCGTGAACCTCGCCGACGAGAACGGTGCGGCGCTCGACTCCGAGGGCCTGGTCGTCGACCGCGACGGCACCCGGCTCGTCACCTCCGAGACCGAGCCGTCCGTACGCCGCTACTCCCGCGACGGCAAGATCCTCGACCGGCTGCCGGTGCCGGACTGGCTCCGGGTCGCCCCGGCCGGCCGCGCCACCTCGAACCAGACCTTCGAGGGCCTGACCCTGCTGCCCGGCGGGCATACGCTGCTGGCCGGCATGGAGGGATCCCTCAGCGGCGACACCTCCGGGATCGTCCGCTTCCAGACGTGGACGCGGCAGGGGGAGCACTTCGCGCTCGGGGCCCAGTACGGATACCTCAAGGACCCCGGCCTCGGCGTCTCGGAGACCACGGCGACCCCCGACGGGCGTCTGCTCGTCCTGGAGCGGGGCTTCACGGCCGGGTACGGCAACACGATCCGCCTCTATCTGGCCGATCTGCGCCACGCCACCGACACCAGCGGCATCGACACGCTGACCGGAGGGGACGGCGTACGCCTCGCCCACAAGACCCTCCTCGCCGACCTGGTGAACTGCCCCTCACTGGGCGCCCAGGCCAAGCAGCCCCAGCCGAACCCGCTCCTCGACAACATCGAGGGCATGACGATCACGGGCGCCGCGCACGGCCGCCTGAACATCCTCCTGGTGAGCGACGACAACCAGAACGCGACGCAGGTCACCCGCCTGTACGCCCTGCGCGTACGCCTGCCGCACGCTGCCGCGTCCTGAGGCGTCCCTGGGGGCTGCCGCCCCCGGACCCCCGCTTCGGCCTGAACGGCCTCGTCCTCAAACGCCGGACGGGCTGAATTGCCCGGCCGGGGGGGAATGTCAGCCCCTCCGGCAGTTGAGGAGTGGGGGTCCCGGGCGGCGGCCCCCGAACGGGCCCCGGTGCGGAGCCCCGGGCGGGGTGCAGGGGATGCAGTCCGCGGGGGTTCAGGAGGTGGAGCCTGTCGGCGGGGTTGAAGGGGCGGAGCCTCGGGTGGGGTGCAGGGGGCGCAGTCCGCGGGGGTCCAGGGGGCGGAGCCTGTCGGCGGGGTTGAAGGGGCGGGGCCCCTGGGACGGGACGGGTAGGGCGGCCCTGATCGCGAGGTGGCCGACCGCGCGCATTGTTGCGGAGGGATGAAATCCGCTTCCGTTCGCGTTGGTGCCTTCCGGTAGAGCAGGTCTGAAGGAGGGCACCGGCGTGGCAGCGCAGCAGGGGGAAACGCGAGGTTGGGCGCGGAGGCTCGCCGGGTACGCGTGGCGGTACCCGAAGGACGTCGTCCTCGCCCTCGGGTCCTCCCTCGGCGGCATGGCCGTCATGGCGGTCGTCCCGCTGATCACCAAGGTGATCATCGACGACGTCGTCGGGAACCACACCCGGTCCATGGCGCCCTGGGCCGGCGCCCTCATCGGGGCGGCCGTCCTCGTCTACGTCCTCACCTACATCCGCCGCTACTACGGCGGCCGGCTCGCCCTGGACGTCCAGCACGACCTGCGCACGGAGATGTACGGGACGATCACCCGGCTCGACGGACGGCGTCAGGACGAGCTGTCCACCGGCCAGGTCGTCGGCCGCGCGACCAGCGACCTCCAGCTGATCCAGGGCCTGCTGTTCATGCTCCCGATGACCATCGGGAACGTCCTCCTCTTCCTGATCTCCCTGGTGATCATGGCGTGGCTGTCGCTGCCGCTGACCCTGGTCGCGCTGGCCGTCGCCCCTGCCCTGTGGTTCATCGCCAAGCGCAGCCGCTCCCGGCTGCACCCGGCCACCTGGTACGCCCAGGCCCAGGCCGCCGCCGTGGCGACCGTGGTCGACGGCGCCGTCAGCGGCGTACGTGTGGTGAAGGGCTTCGGGCAGGAGGAGCAGGAGACCGGGAAGCTGCGGGAGGTCGGGCGCCGCCTGTTCGCGGGGCGGCTGCGGACCATCCGGCTCAACGCCACCTACACCCCCGCCCTCCAGGCCGTGCCCGCCCTCGGCCAGGTCGCCATGCTCGCGCTCGGCGGCTGGCTCGCGGTGCGCGGGCACATCACGCTCGGCACGTTCGTCGCCTTCTCCTCCTACCTCGCCCAGCTCGTCGGCCCGGTGCGCATGCTCGCCGTGGTCCTCACCGTCGGCCAGCAGGCCCGCGCGGGCGCCGAGCGCGTCCTTGAACTGATCGACACCGAGCCCTCCCTCAAGGACGGCACCAAGGAGCTGCCCGCCGACGCGCCCGCGACCGTCGAGTTCGACGACGTCTCCTTCGCCTACGAGGGCACCTCGGAAAAGAAGACCCCGGTCCTCGACGGGCTCTCCTTCGAGATCCGTCCCGGCGAGACCCTGGCCGTCGTCGGTTCCTCCGGCTCCGGCAAGTCGACGGTGTCACTTCTGCTGCCGCGCTTCTACGACGTCACGCACGGCGCCGTCCTCGTCGGCGGCCACGATGTGCGCGAGCTGACCCTCCGGTCGCTGCGCGCCGCGATCGGGCTGGTCCCCGAGGACTCCTTCCTCTTCTCGGACACCGTCCGCAACAACATCGCCTACGGCCGTCCCGACGCCACCGACGAGCAGATCGAGCAGGCCGCCCGCGCCGCCCAGGCCGACCGGTTCATCGCCGAACTGCCCAACGGGTACGACACCAAGGTCGGCGAGCACGGCCTCACCCTCTCCGGTGGCCAGCGCCAGCGCATCGCCCTCGCCCGCGCGATCCTCACCGATCCGCGCCTCCTGGTCCTCGACGACGCGACCTCGGCGGTGGACGCCCGCGTCGAGCACGAGATCCACGAGGCCCTCAAGCAGGTCATGCAGGGCCGTACTACTCTGCTGATCGCCCACCGCCGCTCGACCCTCAACCTCGCCGACCGCATCGCCGTCCTCGACGGCGGGCGCCTCGCCGACATCGGCACGCACGAGGAGCTCCAGACCCGCTCCGCCCTGTACCGGCGGCTGCTCACCGACCCGGACGAGCTCGGCGGCGTCTCCCCGGGCCACGCCCTGCCGGCAGCCCGGCACGAGGACACGACCGTACGGGACGAGCTGGACGCCGAGTTCGACGCCGAGCGCGGGGTCACCCCCCATCTGTGGACGGGCGACCGCGAGCCCAAGGACCACGCGCTGACCGGGACCCCGGCGACCCCCGAACTCCTCGCCCAGGTCGAGCAGTTGCCCCCGGCCACCGACACGCCCGGCATCGACGAGGCACGCGCGGTCCAGCCGGAGGAGTCGTACGGCCTCACCCGGCTGCTGCGCGGCTTCGGCCTGCCGCTGCTGGTCAGTTTGGCCCTCGTCGCGGTAGACGCGGGCATGGGCCTGCTGCTGCCCATCCTGATCCGGCACGGCATCGACCAGGGCGTCTCCCGGATGGCCCTCGGCGCGGTCTGGGCCGCGTCCCTGCTCGCACTGCTCGCCGTCGTCGTCCAGTGGACGGCGCAGATCGGCGAGACACGCATGACCGGACGGACCGGCGAACGCGTCCTCTACTCCCTCCGGCTGAAGATCTTCGCCCAGCTCCAGCGGCTCGGACTCGACTACTACGAGCGGGAGCTGACCGGCCGGATCATGACCCGGATGACGACCGACGTCGACGCGCTGTCGACGTTTCTGCAGACGGGCCTGGTGACCGCCTTCGTCTCCGTCGTCACCTTCTTCGGCATCATGGTCGCGCTGCTGGTGATCGACGTACAGCTCGCGCTCGTCGTCTTCGCCACGCTGCCGCCGCTGATCGTGGGCACCTTCTTCTTCCGCCGGGCGAGCGTGAAGGCGTACGAACTCGCCCGCGAACGCGTGTCGGTCGTCAACGCGGACCTCCAGGAGTCGGTGTCCGGGCTGCGGATCCTGCAGGCGTTCCGGCGCGAGCGGGACGGCGGGCGCCGGTTCACGGAGGGCAGCGACAGCTACCGCCAGGCCCGGATCCGCGGCCAGTGGCTGATCTCCGTGTACTTCCCGTTCGTGCAGCTGCTGTCCTCGGTGGCCTCGGCGGCCGTTCTGATCGTGGGCGCACACCGGGTGGACGCCGGGACGCTGACGACCGGTGCGCTGGTCGCCTACCTGCTCTACATCGACCTGTTCTTCGCGCCCGTGCAGCAGCTGTCACAGGTCTTCGACGGATACCAGCAGGCCACGGTCTCGCTGGGCCGCATCCAGGAACTGCTCCAGGAGCCGACCACGACGAAGGCCGCCGACGAACCGCTCGACGTGCCGTCGCTGCGCGGCGAGATCGCCTTCGAGGGCGTCGACTTCGCGTACGGCGACGACGAGGAGGCCCTCACTGGCGTCGACCTGACGATCCCCGCCGGGCAGACCGTCGCGTTCGTCGGCGAGACGGGGGCCGGCAAGTCGACCCTGGTGAAGCTCGTCGCCCGGTTCTACGACCCCACGCGCGGCCGGGTGCTGGTCGACGGCAGCGATCTGCGCTCGCTGGACCTGACCTCGTACCGGCACCGGCTCGGCGTCGTCCCGCAGGAGGCGTACCTCTTCGCGGGGACCGTCCGGGACGCCATCGCCTACGGGCGTCCGGACGCGACCGACGCCGAGGTGGAGGCCGCGGCGCGGGCGGTCGGCGCGCACGACATGATCGCCCGTCTCACGGGCGGCTATCTGCACGAGGTGGCCGAGCGCGGCCGCAACCTGTCCGCCGGACAGCGGCAGTTGATCGCCCTGGCCCGCGCGGAGCTGGTCGACCCCGATGTCCTGCTGCTCGACGAGGCGACCGCCGCGCTCGACCTGGCCACCGAGGCCCAGGTCAACCAGGCCACGGACCGCCTCGCCGGCCGCCGTACGACGCTCGTCGTCGCACACCGCCTCACCACGGCCGCCCGCGCGGACCGGGTCGTGCTCATGGACCACGGCCGGGTCGCGGAGGACGGCACGCACGAGGAACTGCTGCAACTGGGCGGCAGGTACGCACAGTTGTGGCGGACGTTCGTGGGCGAGCCGGAGCCGGAGGAACCGGTGGGCTCCACGGCCTGACGGTCTCCGGGGTCCACGGCCCGGCCCGCTTCGGTCAGCTCTTCGCCCTGATGTCGGAGATCTTCTTCGTCGCCAGGTCCGACTGCACCTCCAGGTAGGTGTACTTCGGGTGCCTGGCGGAGCCCCAGGTCAGGCGGACCGTCGACCATGTGTGGCCCATGCCGCTGTCCTCCGGCGTCACCTTCCAGGCGCGCGGCACGTCCTGGGCGCGCAGCACGCCGTCCGCGTGCTCGCGCGCCTCCCATGCGGCCAGGCGCGTACGGAGGTTCTTGGCGAGGTAGAACGCGCGCAGCTCCCGGCCGAGATGGCCGCTGCCCTCGTCGGTCACGGCGTCGATGTAGGCGCCGTAGAAGTCGGCCACGCGTTCGTACGCGGGACCGTTGCTGCCGCTGCGTGCGGGCGGCGACGTAGGCGAACTGGCCATCGCCGGGACGGAGGCGTCGGCCGCGGTCAGGAGGGCCCCGGCGACGACGATGCGGGCGGCCGTTCGGGAGAGGATCGGATGCGAACGGATCGCGCGGGACATGGTTACCTCCTTTCGCTTTCTGACCAGTTGGACACCGGAAAAGCGGTGCGGTTGCCCCAAAATCGAAGAAATCCCCGCCTAGGCGCACTCGAACGATGGAACCATCCGGCGTACGTCGTGCGTCCGTACACCAGTACGCTGATGGTCACGGGGAGGGGCAACAGTGGACAGTGGTGCGATACGCAGGCGCCTGGCGATGGGCCTGGCCGTGCTGACGGCATCCGGATTGATAGCGGTGGCGAGCCCGGGACATGCGGAGGCGCTCGACTTCTGTTCCGGACGGCCGGTCCGTACGCTCTCGTTCTCCACCGGCTCCGTGCAGGTCTACAAGCATGACGGGTACGTCTGCGCGATGACCGTCGCGAAGAATGTGGCCGGCCGCAAGACGATGTCGGTCAGTGTGCAGGCGCGCGGCAACCGTCCGGCGGTCGACACCGGGCAGTACCTGCACCACGCCGGCCCCGTGACCGTGCACGCCGGCCACCGGTGTGTGTGGGTGAGTGGCTCGGTGGGGTCGGGGTCGGTCAGCTCGGGCTGGATCCTGTGCTGACGGGTCACTGAGAGGGCCGCCGCCCGCCCTCACATCGGCCGGGCGCAGCCCACCGGTTTGCTGCCGCCCAGCTGGACGTACAGGGCCGTCGACGAGGGGCACTGCGAGCGGCGCGTGACCGCCGATGTCACCTTGTACTCCGGCCTGTGCCTGCCCTTGCCGTCGCAGGCCGTCTCGCGGACCTCGCCCTTGCCCGTGCTGTACACGCAGTCGCCCACGATCGTGCGCGGTCCGCCGCCGCCACCGGGGTCGCCCGGGTGCGGCGGCTCCAGGTTCCGCATGCATGCGTACCCCCGCGGCACCGCCCCGTCGCCGTTCTCGCCCGACGCCGGTTTCGACTCGCTGATGTGCAGGACGAAGTCCGTCGTGGCCGGGCAGGCCGGACCGCTCGACGGGTCGCCGTCGTACCGTGCGATCACACGTGCCGCCGCACGTTCGCTCGTGCACGGCACTTCGGTGAAGCTGGTCGTCCCGAAGGAGCTGCACTCGTCGACCGCGAGGAACTCGGCTCCGTACCCGGCCGGCTGTGCGGACGTGGCACCTCCGCTCGGCCGGTCCTGCGCCGCACCCGATGGCAACTGGCATCCGGAGAGCCCCGTCACCGCCAGCGCAGCCGTCAGCAGCGCACCCAGCACCGCTCGTGTCCCTCGCATCGCGAACCCCCCCGGTCCACCCCCGTCCAGCGTGACCCGCGACCACGGTCCATGCCAGACGTAGTGGGTGCTTTGCGACACTTGGGGGCAGGACGCCCGGCCCGCGGCGTACCGCTAGTACGACAACCCGTACCCGATGGGGTACAGCACCTGGGCCGGGTCGTCCGCCCGCTGCACCGGCACCGGCAGCTTTCCGCGCGGCTTCACGCGTCCCGCGATGACTCGCGCCGCCGCGCGCAGTTCGACGTCCGTCCAGGAGTAGGACGCCAAGTAGGCCTCCGCATCAGGGAGTTGGGCCACGTCGTAGGGGTTGCGGACGGCGATCGCGATCACCGGCCTCCCCGTGGCGATCAGCTGGTTCACCAGGGTCCGCTGGGAACTCGTCGCGCTCACGTTGTGGGTGCCCACGACCACGGCGTCGGCATTCCCCGCCGCCGTCACGGCCTTGTCGATCGTCGCCGACGACGGTGCCGTACCGGTGGAGAGTGCGGTCGCGGTGAAGCCCAGTTCGGTGAGGGCGTTCGCCAGCACGGTCGTGGGCGGTCCGTCGGTGCCGGTGGGCGATGCCGGATCCGCGCCGAGGACCAGCACCTTGGGGTGCGTGACGCGGGAAAGCGGCAGCAGGTCCCGCTTGTTGACCAGCAGAGTGGTCGTCCGGTCCGCGATGCGGTCCGCCGTGCGCAGATGCTCCGGGGCGCCGACGGTCCGGTCGACGCCGTCCGCGGTGACGTAGGGCCGGTCCAGCAGCCCCAGCTTCGACTTCAGCCGCAGAACGCGCAGGAGCGACTCGTCGAGCCGGGCCTCGGTCAGCTCGCCGTCGTGCACGGCCTTGAGCACCGCGTTCCATGCGACGTCCAGGGACGGCGGGTTGAGCAGCTGGTCGACGCCTGCCTTGAGGGCGAGCACGGGCACGCGGTCGTCGCCGTACTTCTGGCGTACGCCCTCCATGCCCAGCGAGTCGGTCACCACGACGCCGTCGTAGCCCAGTTCCTCGCGCAGGATGCCGGTGAGGATCGGGTGCGAGAGCGTCGCCGGGTCGCTGGAGCCGTCGAGCGCGGGGACCATGATGTGCGCGGTCATGATCGCTTCGATGCCTGCGCGGATCGCCGCCCGGAAGGGCACCGCGTCGAGCTTCTCCCACAGTTCGCGGCTGTGCGTGATGACCGGGAAGCCGAAGTGGCTGTCGACGGCCGTGTCGCCGTGGCCCGGGAAGTGCTTGGCGGTCGCCGCGACGCCGGAGGCCTGATAGCCCTGCACCTGAGCCGCGACCAGGCCGGCCACCGCGTCCGGGTCGGCGCCGAAGGACCGTACGCCGATCACCGGGTTGGCCGGGTTGACGTTCACGTCGGCGTCCGGGGAGTAGTCCTGGCGGATGCCGAGGGCGCTCAGCTCGGCGCCGGCGATCCGGCCGAGCGTACGGGCGTCGGAGCGGGAGCCCATCGCCCCGATCGCCATCGCTCCGGGGAACAGGGTGGCGGGCTTTCCCACGCGCGCGATGATCCCGTGTTCCTGGTCGGTCGCGATGAGGACGGGCAGTCCGCGCGGCCGGCCGAGGGACGCCTTCTGGATCCCGTTCGAGAGGTCCGCGATCTGGTGCGGATCGCGGGTGTTGTGCGCCCAGGTGAAGTAGATGATGCCGCCGACGCGGTACTTGGCGATCAGCTCGGCGGCCGTGCGTACGCCGATCTCCTTGAGATTGGCGTCGATGTCGGCCTGGTCGGGATCGGTGGCCGAGTGGCCGTAGACCCGCATCACGAAGAGCTGGCCCACCTTCTCCTCGAGCGTCATACCGGCGATCAGGGCCCGGAGCCGTTCGTCGGCGGGCGGCGCGGCGTGGGCGGCGTTCGCGGTGAGGGCGAGGGCCGCGGTCAGGCCCGCGGTGGCGGCGAGGACCGTACGTCTGGAGGGGGTCGGGGTGTTTCCCGTGCCGGCGTGGTGCACGTGCGCTCCTTCCGGAGGAGAACGCTGAAGGAAACTTCCGCGCGTCACCAATAACCGGGAAGTTTCTGCCAGCCAAGGGAATGCACAGTAACCGGCAAGGGGCCGCCATCGGCGCTGTTGGAGGGGGGCGCGCCGATGGCGGCGTGCTGCCGGCCGCGTGCGGCGGAGAGGGTGGTCAGCGATCGCAGCCAGCAGCGAGGGCCGACACCGCATCGCGGAGACTCATCCGGCAGCTTGGGCATTGGACGACCGGGGCACGGGGAAGGTTCCCGGATTCGGCCGTGCCACCGGAAGTTGGTGTGTGTGATGCCCCCGGGTTCACTGTCAGGGCCGGCAGGTGACCCTGGGCCAATGCTCCTGCAGCGTGCGCACGGTTTCCGCGATCGCCGGCCGCCGCGCCGCCCCCGTGCGCCACAGTGCGTACAACCGTCGTACGGGCATGGGGTCGAGGGCGACCTCGACGACCCCTTCGGGCAGTGGGCCGCGGCCGAGGCGGGGGATGAGGGCGACGCCGAGCCCGGCGGCGACGAGGGCGACCAGGGTCGGGTTCTCGTCGGCCTGGTGAACGATGTCGGGCTCGTGCCCGGCCGTGCGCAGGGTCCGTACGAGCCAGTCGTGACAGACCCGGCCCGGGGGCTGGCAGATCCACCGCTCACCGCCCAGTACCTCGCGCCGTACGGCCTTCCGCCCCGCGAAGGGATGCCCCACGGGTACGAGCAGATCGCACAGGTCGTCGCCGACGACCGCCTGATCCACCCCTGGAGGGGCGGGCAGCGGCGCGATGTCCCAGTCGTGCGCGACGGCGACGTCGACCATGCCCTTGGCCACGAGGTCGACGGACACATGCGGGTCGACCTCGCTGAGCCGGGTGTCGAGCGCGGGATGCCGCGCGGCCAGGTCGGCGAGCACCCCGGGCATGAGCCCGCGCGCGGCCGACGCGAACGCCGCCACGGTCAGCCGGCCGGCGGGCACCCCGCGCCGCTCCTCCAGCTCGGTCTCCGCCCGCTCCACGATCGCCAGCAACTCCCGTGCGGTGACGACAAGTTGCTGTGCCTCGTCGGTGAGCCGCACCCCGCGCCCCTCCCGTTCGAGCAGCACGGTCCTGGTCTCCCGCTCCAGCTTGGCGATCTGCTGGGACACGGCGGAGGGGGTGTATCCGAGCGCGGCGGCGGCCGCGCCGACGGTGCCGTGGACCGAGACGGCGTGCAGGGCCCGCAGGCGCTGGAGGTCGAGCATGGGGGCTCCAATGGTTAGTGATGCTTCATCCAACCGTGCAGCAATCATTGCTGGTGCTTCATGGTTGTGGGACGTGATCCTCGACGCATGCGACCTGCACACATCTTCCTCGCCGTTCTCGTCGCCGCCGTCTGGGGCGTGAACTTCACGGTCATCGAGATCGGCCTCGGCCACTTCCCGCCGCTCCTCTTCTCGGCCCTGCGCTTCCTGGCCGCGGCCGTCCCCGCCGTCCTGTTCGTGGGCCGTCCCAAGGTCGCGTGGAAGTGGACAGTGGCGGTCGGCGTGGTCCTCGGCGTCGCCAAGTTCGGGCTGCTGTTCATCGGGATGGACGCGGGCATGCCCGCCGGACTGTCCTCCCTGGTCCTGCAGATCCAGGCCGTCTTCACGGCGCTCATCGCCGTCGCGGTCCTCGGTGAACGGCCCACGCGCCTGCGGCTGCTGGGCATGGCAGTGGCCCTCGGCGGGGTGGTGCTCGCGGCTGTCGACGAGGGCACGGCCGGACCGCTCGGCGCGTTCGCCCTGGTGATCGCCGCGGCGGCCTGCTGGGGCCTGTCCAATGTGCTGATGCGCAAGGCGTCCCCGCCGGACTCGCTGAACTTCATGGTGTGGGTCAGCACGGTGCCGGTACTGCCCCTGCTCGGCCTGTCGCTGCTGACGGAGGGCCCGTCCCGCGACCTCGCCGCCCTGCGTGCCCTGAACTGGCAGGGCGCGGGCATCGTCCTCTACGTCGCCTGGATCACCACGGTGTTCGGCTTCGGCGCCTGGGGCTGGCTGCTGCGCCGGCACCCCGCGTCCACGGTCGCCCCGTTCTCCCTCCTCGTCCCGGTCTTCGGCATGTCGTCCGCGGCGCTGTTCCTGGGCGAGCCGGTGAGCCCGTTGCGCTGGGGCGCGGCGGCGCTGCTGGTGGGCGGTGTGGCGCTGACATCTCTGGCCCCGGGCAAGGTCCAGTTGGCGGACGTTTCAGCGCCCGAGCGGGTCGGGGAGCCAGCATGACCCCATGCCCGCTGTCGACATCCCCGGTTCCAAGTCCATCACCGCCCGCGCGCTCTTCCTGGCGGCGGCGGCCGACGGTGTGACCACCCTCGTACGCCCTCTGCGCTCGGACGACACCGAGGGCTTCGCCGAGGGCCTGCGCACGCTCGGCTACCGCGTCGGCCGCACCCCCGAGGCATGGCAGGTCGACGGCCGCCCGCAGGGGCCCGCGGCCACCGAGGCGGACGTGTACTGCCGGGACGGCGCGACCACGGCCCGCTTCCTGCCGGCACTGGCCGCGGCCGGACACGGCACATACCGCTTCGACGCCTCCGCGCAGATGCGCCGCCGCCCCCTCCTCCCGCTCACCCGGGCGCTGCGCGACCTGGGCGTGGACCTGCGGCACGAGGAGGCGGAGGGCCACCATCCGCTGACGGTCGAGGCGGCGGGCGTCGAGGGCGGGGACGTGGTGCTGGACGCGGGCCAGTCCTCGCAGTACCTGACCGCGCTGCTGCTGCTCGGCCCGCTGACCCGCAAGGGCCTGCGGATCAGGGTGACGGACCTGGTCTCGGCCCCGTACGTCGACATCACGATCGCGATGATGCGGGCGTTCGGGGCCGACGTGGCCCGCGAGGGCGATGTCTTCGTGGTCCCGCCGGGCGGCTACCGGGCCACGACGTACGCCATCGAACCCGACGCCTCCACCGCGAGCTACTTCTTCGCGGCTGCGGCGGTGACGGGCGGCGAGGTGACGGTACCCGGGCTCGGCGAGGGGGCGCTCCAGGGGGACCTCGGCTTCGTGGACGTACTGCGCCGGATGGGCGCGCAGGTGGAGGTCGCCGCGGACCGTACGACGGTCAGGGGCACGGGTTCGCTGCGCGGCGTCACGGTGAACATGCGGGACATCTCCGACACGATGCCCACGCTCGCGGCCGTCGCCCCCTTCGCCTCCGGGCCGGTCCGCATCGAGGACGTGGCGAACACGCGGGTGAAGGAGTGCGACCGCCTGGAGGCCTGCGCGGAGAACCTGCGCCGGCTCGGGGTGGAGGTGGCCACGGGCCCGGACTGGATCGAGATCCGGCCGGGGGTGCCCGCGGGCACGGACATCAAGACGTACGGCGACCACCGCATCGTGATGTCCTTCGCGGTGGCGGGGCTGCGGACACCCGGGATCACGTTCGACGACCCCGGGTGTGTACGGAAGACGTTCCCTGGGTTCCACGAGGCGTTCGCGGGGCTGCGGGCGGGGCTGTAGGCGCTGTAGGCAATGTGCCGACCTGGGGAGGGGAGCAACGGGGGCTGAGGGCGCCGGGAAATGGGTTCGACTGCGTCGAGCGGGTGCGCGAGACTCCGGCCGTGACGTTCATTCTTGAAGGGCCTGTCCTGGAGGGCGCGCTCGTGCGCCTGGAGCCGCTGGAGCACCGGCACGCAGCCGATCTGGCGATGGCGGCGGAGGAGGACCGGGACACATACGCGTTCACGTGGGTACCCAGGGCCGACGAGGTCGGGGACTACATCGACGCACAGCTCGCCCGCGCGGCGACGGGCAGACTCGCGCCGTACGCCCAGATCTCCGTCGCCACGGGACGAGCCGTGGGCGCCACCTCGTACTGGGACCCGCGCTCCTGGCGGGCGGACGACACCCTCGACGCCATCGAGCTGGGCTTCACCTGGCTCGCCCGGTCCGCCCAGGGCACGGGCGTCAATGCGGAGTCCAAACTTCTGCTGCTCCGCCATGCGTTCGAGGAGTGGGGCGTCTCCCGCGTCGACCTGAAGACCGACGCCCGCAACAGCCGCTCCCGCGCGGCGATCGAGAGCCTCGGCGCCCACTTCGAGGGCGTCCTGCGCAACTGGTCCCGCTCCTGGGCGCCGGGGGAGGAGGGCCGTCTCCGTGACTCCGCGATCTACTCGATCACTGCGGAGGAGTGGCCGGAACGCCGGTCACTCCTGGAGGCGAGGGTGAGGAAGTCCGCCCCGACACCGGCTGGACTCCGGGATCGGTGATCGGAAACCATCGGCCCATGAGCGCGAACGAGAACGCCTACCTCGTCCTCCACGGCTGGCAGAACCACCGCCCGAAGGACCACTGGCAGCACTGGCTGGCCGACCGGCTCACCGGACTGGGGCACCATGTGACCTATCCGCAGCTGCCAGACCCCGACGACCCCGACCTGGAGGTGTGGCTCGGGGAGCTGGCCCGGCATCTCGACGGGCTGCCGGGAGGCGGGGAGCGGGTCGTGCTCGCCCACAGCGCGTCCGCCGTGCTGTGGCTGCACGCCGTCGCGCGCGGGACGAAGGGCCTCGACGTGGACCGGGTGCTGCTCGTGGCCCCGCCGTCCGGCTCCGTCCTCCTTCGGTACCCGGAGGTCGCCGCCTTCGCCCCGCCGCCGCTCGACGGCCTGACGCTGCCCGGGCCCACACGCCTCGTCGCGGGCGACGACGACCCTTACTGCCCGGAGGGCGTCCAGGCCGTCTTCGGTGACCCCCTCGGCATCACGGCCGAGATCGTCCCCGGGGCCGCCCATCTCGACCTGGACGCCGGTTACGGGTCCTGGCCCGCCGTGCTGGAGTGGTGCCTGGACCCGTCCGGGAGGTTCACGGCCCGTCCGCGGGCGTAGGTTCCCGGGGACCGCTGCACCCTGCGGCGTGGACCGCTGCACCCCGCGGCGTGGACCGCTGCACCCCGTGGCGTGGACCGCTCACGCCGAGTCGCTGAGCAACCGCACCAGGTGCTCCCGCGCCGGCCCGAGGAGCCCCGGCAGCGGTGCCGCCGCCTCGTACCACCGTTTCTCGTACTCCCAGCACAGCCAGCCGTCCCAGCCGTGGCGGGAGAGGACCTCCACGCACTCGGTGAGCGGCAGGACGCCGGAGCCGAGCGGCAGCGGGATCGTGTCGTCGGCGGACGCGATGTCCTTGACCTGGACGTAGCCGAGGTACGGGGCCAGCGCCGCGTACGTCTCCTGCGGCTGCTCGCCGCCCAGCCAGGTGTGCATCACATCCCACAGCGCGCCCACATGACGGTGGCCGACCGCGCCCAGGACGCGGGTCGCGTCCGCGCCGGTGCGGTGCGAGTCGTGGGTCTCCAGCAGGATGCGCACCCCGAGGTCGGCGGCGTACTCGGCGGCGGTGCCCAGACGCCGGGCGGCGGTGGCGTCGGCATCCTCGGGGCGCTGCTCGGTGCCGCCGCCGGGGAAGACACGGACGAAGGGGGCGCCCAGGTCGTGCGCGAGGACGAGGAGTTCGCGCACCTGGGTGAGCACGGGCTCGTCGGCACCGGGCGCGGCCACGCGCGCGTACCCGGCGACGCCCAGGATCTCGACGCCTCCCGCCTTGAACTCGGAGGCCACGTCGGCCCGTTCGCCGGGGGCGATGCCGGGGTGCACCGGCTCCTCCGGGTGTGCGCGCAGTTCGACGCCGTGGTAGCCGTGCGTGGCCGCGAGCCGGACCACGTCGGCTATGGGCAGACCGGGGACGCCGAGGGTGGAGAACGCCAGTTTCACCAATGCCACCTCGCTAGGGAGCCCCGGGGACGACGATCCGGCCGGGGGTCCGGGGGCTGCCCCCGGAACGAAACACCATGCTCACGGACCCTACTCGCCACGCGCGTGCGCCGCCCCTCGTCGTCACTCCGGCGTGCCGTGCAGGTCCAGCCGCCAGTCCTGGCCGAGGAGGTCCTGGCCGAAGGAGCGGTGGGGTTTCTCGGCGACGAGGAAGAAGCCGTGGCGCTGGTAGATACGGCGGGCGGCGCCGAGGACGTCGTTCGTCCACCTTGCTTTCGGGCAGGGTGCCCGGTCCTTCAGGGCCGGGGGTGAATGCCCGTTCCCGCGGAGCGGGGCAGGGGGAGCCGAATCGCCGTCAGGGCGATTCGGTGTCGCCGCCCATGGCGCTGAGGGGGCACAAACAGGCGGTGATGACGGGGAGGGCCCTGTGGCTGGTGACTGGCCGGATCGGCAGCCGGGAGCGGTCACTCACACAGGTGATGTTGATCGATGGTATGCGCGGTCGGGGAATGTGTGGGCTAGGTTCACGTTCATGGCACGGTTTCGGATGTACCCGACGAGCGCACAGGCGAGCGTCATGCTCGACCACTGCGCGCACGCGAGGTACGTGTGGAACCTGGCCGTCGAGCAGCATGCGCACTGGTGCAAGGGCCGCAAGTCCGCGCCCGGCTTCGCCGAGCAGTGCCGCCAGCTCACCGAGGCCCGGCGTGAGAACGCATGGCTGGCGGCCGGGAACGCTGATGTGCAGCAGCAGGCCCTGAAGGACTTCGCCAGGGCCAAGAACGCCCGCTTCGCTTCTGGCTTCGGTGAGCCGACCTGGCGCAGGAAGTACGTGCACGAGGGCTTCCGCGTCATCGGTACCGACCGGATTGCGGAGTTCGAGGCGGACGGGTCGCCGAGGCTGAATGCCAAGACCGGCAGGCAGGTCATGGGCCGCTCGGTCGTGGTGCAGAGGCTCAACCGCAGGTGGGCGCGGGTGAAGGTGCCCGGCTGCGGCTGGGTGAGGTTCCGTCTCACCCGGCGCGGGTTGCCGGAGGCGAAGACGTTCCGTGTCAGTTACCGCAATGGCCAGTGGCACATCGCGTTCGCGGTCGTCCCCGGGCCGGTCGACGCGCCCGGCACGGGTGGGGTCATCGGTATCGACCGGGGCGTGAAGATCACTGCGGCGCTCTCGGACGGGCGGAAGCTGAACTGCCCGCAGCTCACCGTCAAGGAACGGGCGCGGATCCGCAAGCACCAGCGACGGGCCGCCCGCGCACCGAAGGGCAGCGAGGCCAAGACCGCCGAGTACGCCAAGGTCGCCAGACTCAGGGCACGGGAGGCCGACCGGCGTAAGGACTGGTGCGAGAAGACCAGCACGATGCTCGCCCGAACCTATGACCTGGTGCGGTTCGAGAAGCTGAACATCAAGAACATGACCGCCTCCGCGAAGGGGACGGTCGCGGCGCCGGGGACGAAGGTCCGGCAGAAGGCCGGGCTGAACCGGGCGATCCTTGCCCAGGGCTGGGGCCTGCTGAGGCAGCGTACGCAGCACAAGGCTCCGGGCCGGGTCGAGGACGTCCCCGCGCCTTTTACGTCTCTGCGGTGCAGTGCCTGCGGATGGATCGAGAAGAAGTCGCGCAAGAGCCAAGCCGACTTCGTCTGTGTGTCCTGCGGGTTCACCTGCAACGCCGATGAGAACGCAGCACACAATGTCGCGGCAGGACAGGGCGGGATTCCCCGCCCCCGGCGCTCAGCCGGTGCCGGAGGGGTGACAGCGGCCACCGGCCGTTCGAGCGCCCGTGAACCTCAACCCACCCGGGTTGGAATCCCCCTCTTTTAACCTCGCGCTTTCACACGGCGGGGCGTCCAGTGGGTGATCAGAAACGCGAAGAGTGCTCCTGACCTGCAACGATGGGACTTGTCTAGGGTCCAGGT
>NZ_JBEOZU010000119.1:0-24455 GCF_040298185.1 Streptomyces sp. NPDC001634
GCACGCGCGCGTGCCTCGTCCGCGGCGGCGCGCCGCTGCTCGGTCTCGGCGGCCTCACGCAGGTCGAGGGCGGGCGCCACGGCCTCGGCTTTGCGGGACCGCTCCATGCGTTTCTGCGCCGCACGGTGGGCGTCGGCTCGCTCCTCGAGCAGCGCCGCCCGCTCCCGGGCCTCGGCGAACCTGCGCTGGAGCCGCGCCCGTTCGCGTACGTCGTCCAGGACCCGCTCCGCGGCGGCCCGCGCCGACTCGGCGGCGGTACGCGCGCAGTGCGCGATGGTCAGCCGCTCACGGGCCGTACTGCGCGCGATGGCGGCCCAGCTCATGACGGCGTCGGCGAGCCCGGGGTCGCCCGGTGCGAGGTCCGGCAGCGGCATGGAGTCGTCGGCCGCCTGGTGCATGCGGTGCGCGTCCTCGAGCAGTGCGGCGTCCCCGTCCCGCACCTCGGCCTCCGTCGCCCGCCGCCGTTCGGCGAGGCGCTTTTCGACCTCGGCGAAGCGGTGCGTGTCGAACAGGCGGCCGAGCAGTTTGCCGCGGGCCTCGGCGTCGGCGCGCAGGAAGCGGGCGAAGTCGCCCTGGGGCAGCAGCACGACCTGGCAGAACTGCTCACGGCTCATGCCGAGCAGCTGGGTGATCTCCTCGCCGATCTCCTGGTGGGAGCGGCTGAGGTCCTTCCAGGCGCCGGCCGAGGTGTCGTACTCGCGCAGCCAGCTCTGCGCCTTGTCCGTCGTCGTACCGGCGCCGCGCTTCTTGGGGCGCTCCCAGGGTGGCTGCCGGGTGATCTCCAGCCGGCGTCCGGCGACGGTGAGTTCGAGACGGATCTCCGTTCGTGTGTGCGGTGCCGCGTGGTCGCTGCGCAGGGTCAGACCCTGCCCGCTCTGCCGGGCGCCGGGAACGGCCCCGTACAACGCGTAGCACACGGCGTCCAGGACGGATGTCTTGCCGGCGCCCGTCGGTCCGTGCAGCAGGAAGAGCCCGGCGGCGGACAGTTCGTCGAAATCGATCTGCTGGGTGCCGCCGAAGGGGCCGAAGGCGGTGATGTCGAGCCGGTGCAGCCTCACAGGGCTCCCTCCGAGTCGTGCGCGTGCGAGGTCACCGGGCGACCTCCCGGACCGCCTCGTCGGCACGCACCGCGTCGAACGCGTCCTGCAGCACGGCCCGTTCGCGCTCGTCCGGCCCCGCCCCGCGCACATGGGCGACGAAGTCCTCCGCGATCTGCTGGTCGCTGCGTCCCGCCAGCCGTCGCGCGTACGACACGCCGGGATCCTCGGGGGCGCGCTCGGGGTCGAAGACGAGGCTGAGCGTGTGCGGAAAGCGCTCGGTCAGCCGGGCCATGGGCTCCGCGGGCCGCACGGGGTCGGTGAGGGTCGCCTCCACCCAGGCCTCCTCGTGGCACGCCAGGTCCGGGTCCGCGAGCAGTTCCTCCAGCCTCCCGCGGATCCGGGCGAGGGGCCGCGGCACCGGGCAGTCGACGCGCTCCGCGGTGACCGAGCCGTCGGCGCCCAGGTCGACGATCCACATGCTCTTGCGGTGGTCGGCTTCCGAGAAGGAGTACGGCAACGGGGAACCGGAGTAGCGCACGCGCTCGGTGATGGTCTGACTGCCGTGCAGATGGCCCAGTGCCGCGTAGTCCACTCCGTCGAAGACGCCCGCAGGCACCGCGGCGACCCCGCCGACCGTGATGTCCCGCTCGCTGTCGCTGGGTTCGCCGCCGGTGACGAAGGCGTGGGCGAGGACGACGGAACGGGTGCCCGGCGCGCGCGTGGCGAGATCGGCGCGGACCCGGTCCATGGCAGCCGCGAGCACCGCCTCGTGGCCCGCCTTCCCGACCCCGAACTCGTCCTTCACCAGGGCCGGTTCGAGATACGGCAGACCGTAGAAGGCCACGTCGCCGTGGGCGTCGGCCAGCACGACCGGTGTGTCACAGGCCGCGGGCTCCGTGCGCAGATGGATGCCCGCGCGGCCGATGAGCCCGGCACCGACGCCCAGGCGGCGCGCCGAGTCGTGGTTGCCGGAGATCATCACTGTGGGCACGCCCAGGTCAGCGAGGCGGTGCAGGGCGTCGTCGAACAGCTCGACGGCGGCCAGCGGCGGCACCGCCCGGTCGTACACGTCTCCCGACACGACCACCGCGTCCACGCCCCACTCACGCACGGTCGCCACGAGATGGCCGATGAACTCGGCCTGCGCGCCGAGCATGTTGACCCGGTGGAACGCCCGGCCCAGATGCCAGTCGGAAGTGTGCAGCAGCCTCATGATCCCCGAAGACTAACGGCCGGGTCTGACATCACGGGCGGTTACTCCCGTATCGACCCGTCGTGACACTTCCCACGCCCATCCGTTGTCCCGTTATGCACCTTTCACCGGGTGCGTCACGCGTCCCCGTACGCCTCTCCGCCCAGTTCGAACCCGGCCGTGCCCGCGGTGACGTCCGCGAGCCACAGCTGAAAGGCCTCCACGTCGGCGTCCGGCAGGCCGATCTCGATCGTGACGGCCTCGCCGTACCGCACGTCCCGTACCTCGCGGCCGGTGGCCCGCAGGTCGTTCTGCACCTTGCCCGCACGCTGGTGGTCGACCGTCACCGTGGCGAGCCGGAAGCGGCGGCGGGTGATCGTGCCGAGAGCGTCCAGGGCTTCGCCCACCGCTCCCCCGTAAGCCCTGATGAGTCCGCCCGCGCCCAGCTTCACCCCGCCGTAGTAGCGGGTGACGACGGCGACGACGTACCGCATGTCGCGGCGCAGCAGCATCTGGAGCATGGGGACGCCCGCGGTACCGCCCGGTTCGCCGTCGTCGCTCGCCTTCTGGATCGTGGCGTCGGCCCCGATGACGTACGCGTAGCAGTTGTGGGTGGCGTCCGCGTGTTCCTTGCGGACGCCGGCGATGAAGTCCTGGGCCTCCTGTTCGGTGGCGGCCGGGGCGAGGGCGCACAGGAAGCGGGAGCGGTTGACTTCGGTCTCGTGCACGCCCGTGCGGGTCACTGTGCGGTACTCGTCCTGCATCGGGCCAGCGTATGCGGCGCGGCCGCGCCCGCCGTACGCCGGGCCCGGACCTGCGCCGGACCGGTGGCGCGGAGCGCTCCCGGCCGCGTGGACGGGCGCGTGCCCTCCCCGACACGGGGTCGCCCCCGGCGCCGGTGCGGTCGGCCACGTAGTGGATACTCGCTCGTCGTTGTCCAAAGGTCCCGGGCCGTGCGCAGGCCCAGGCCAGAGCAGCGGCCCGGCGGGCCGCCCGACCGATCGCAGGAGAGCGCAGCATGACCGGCACCCAGGTGGAGAGTCCGGACGCCGCCGAGCCCGACCCTTCGCGGCCCTCCGCCGCAACGGCCCGCTGGCGGGCCTGGCTCCAGGAGGGCCTGAGCGAGCGGACGGCCCGGCACCCGGGCCCGCACGCCACCCTGGACGCCGAGCACAAGGGGCACACCTGGTGGCGGGTCATGTGTCTGACCGGTGTGGACTACTTCTCCACCCTCGGATACCAGCCCGGTATCGCCGCGCTCGCGGCCGGACTCCTTTCGCCGCTCGCGACGCTCGTGCTGATTGCGCTGACCCTGCTCGGCGCGCTCCCGGTCTATCGCCGGGTGGCCCACGAGAGCCCGCACGGGGAGGGCTCGATCGCCATGCTGGAGCGGCTGCTGCCGTGGTGGGCGGGGAAGGTCTTCGTCCTCGTGCTCCTCGGGTTCGCGGCCACCGACTTCATGATCACGATCACCCTGTCGGCCGCGGACGCCGCCGCGCACGTCGTGGAGAATCCCTTCGCCCCGCACTGGATGGACGGCGCGAACCTCTGGATCACCCTCTTCCTGGTGGCGGCGCTCGGCGCCGTCTTCCTGAAGGGCTTCACGGAAGCCATCGGCATCGCCGTCGCGCTCGTGGCCACGTACCTCGCCCTCAATGTCGTCGTGCTCGCGGTCTCCGCCTGGGAGGTACTGAGCCACCCGGTGAAGATCGGCGACTGGACGGACGCCCTGACCGCCGAGCACTCCTCACCGCTCGCCATGATCGGCGTGGCGCTCCTCGTCTTCCCGAAGCTCGCGCTCGGCATGTCCGGCTTCGAGACGGGCGTGGCGGTGATGCCGCAGGTCAAGGGCGACCCGGCGGACACGTACGCGAACCCGGCCGGCCGTATCCGCGACACGCGCAAGCTGCTCACCACCGCCGCCGTCATCATGAGCTGTCTCCTGCTGCTGTCCAGCCTGGCGACCACGATCCTGATCCCACAGGACGCCTTCAAGAGCGGCGGCCCCGCCAACGGGCGCGCGCTCGCGTATCTCGCGCACCAGCACCTGGGCGAGGCCTTCGGCACCGTCTACGACGTCGCGACGATCGCGATCCTCTGGTTCGCGGGCGCCTCCGCCCTCGCCGGCCTGCTCAACCTGGTGCCCCGGTATCTGCCGCGCTACGGCATGGCCCCCGAGTGGACCCGCGCGGTACGTCCCCTCGTCCTGGTCTTCATGGCGGCCGCGGTCTTGATCACGGTGTGGTTCGACGCGAACGTCGACGCGCAGAGCGGCGCGTACGCGACCGGGGTGCTCGTTCTGATGCTCTCCGCGTCGTTCGCGTCCACGGTCGCCGTGCACCGGCGCGGGCACCGGGCCGCCGCGCTGGGCTTCGGAACGATCACCGCGGTCTTCGCGTACACCCTGGTCACGAATGTCATCGAGCGCCCCGACGGCATCAAGATCGCACTGATCTTCATCGTCTTGATCCTGGTCTCGTCGTTCGCCTCACGTGTGCACCGCGCCTTCGAACTGCGGGCCGCGACCGTCACATTCGACGAGGCGGCGGCCCGCTTCATCGACGAGGCCGCGGCGAGCGGGCCGCTGCGGCTGATCGCCAACGAGCCTCAGGAGCACAGCACACGGGAGTACCGCGCCAAGGAGTACAGCCAGCGCGAGCAGACCCATATCCCGGACGGGCGCCCCGTACTCTTCCTGGAGGTGTTCGTCGCGGACTCCTCGGACTTCACCGCCGATCTGGCCGTCCACGGGGACGAGAAGCACGGGGTGCGCAGGCTGCGCGTGCAGGGCGCGACCGTGCCCAACACCATCGCCGCCGTGCTGATGGAGCTGCGTGACCGCACCGGCGAGGTGCCGCACGCCTACTTCAACTGGACCGAGGGCAATCCCTTCAGCCATCTGCTGCGCTTCCTGGTGTTCGGGGACGGCGAAGTCGCGCCAGTCACGCGCGAGGTGCTGCGCCGCGCCGAGCCCGACCCGGAACGGCGCCCCCGGATCCACGTCGGCTAGGGGCGGTCGTGGATCGCTAGCTCTTCTTACCCCTCGGCACGATCACATCCGTCAGGAGCGCCGTGCCGGGGGCTAGGTAGTCCCAGGTGCTGCCGTGCCAGGCGAGAACGGCGATCGCCGAGGTGGGGAACTTGGTGTGCACGCGCTCCAGCGCATCGTCCAGGCCGTCCCCGGCGAGTTCGAGCACCAGTTCCGCCAACCCCGGGTTGTGCCCGATCAGCAGCAACGTCCCTACCTGGGCGGGCGCTTCGCGCACGGCTTCCAGCAGGTCGGACACATCGGCGGCATACAGGCGCGATTCGAGTCGTACGGGCGGCGGGGTGCCCCACTGGGCCGAGGCCAGCTCCCAGGTCTGGCGGGCCCGGACGGCGGTGGAGCACAGCGCGAGGTCGGGCAGGCAGTCGGCCTCGGCCAGTGCACGCCCGGCTGCCGGGGCGTCCCGGCGGCCCCGCGGTGCGAGCGGCCGCTCGTGGTCGGCGACGCCGACGGGCCAGGCGGACTTGGCGTGCCGCAGGACGACGAGTCTGCGCAGCGGGCCGGATCCGGCTCGGGTGATCATGGCCGTGCGCCGATCTCGCGGGCGAGGTCGAGGCCGAGCAGCCGGTCGGCGTAGGCGTATGTCTCGAAGCGCGCCCCGTCCGGCATGTCGCCGGCGCTCTCCACTCGCCGCAGTACCTCCAGGACGGCCGGAACGTCGAGATCGTCCTCCCAGGCGGCGCGCAGATCCTGCCGTACCCGCTCGGGGACGGGTCTGGACGGGCGCGTCGCCCAGGCGGCGACGGCCTTGCGCCAGCGGACGAGTGTGTCCCGTGCCTCGGCCAGGGCGTCCGTGCCGAGATCGGCGGGATGCCGGCGAGGGCGGGTGAGCAGGGCGAGACGTAGGGTCGACGGCTGGGCGGTGGTGTCGGCGGGGCCGATCGCCGGGGCGACCTCGATGCGCACTCCGCCGGGTGCGGTGCCCTGCGCCCCGACGACGTGCAGTGCCTGTCCGACGGCAGGCCCTTCGGGGTCGGCGGGGCGGATGCCGAGGTCGTCGGCGCGTGCGCGGAGTTCGGCGGACGGGGCGGCGACCGTGACGACGGGCGTGCCGCCCAGTTCCAGGGCCCTGGCCAGCACGTCGGCCACCAGCAGCACCCGCAGTGCGGAGGTGTCCGCTCCGGTGACATGCGCATGGACGCGGGTCAGGCCCGGGCGGACATCGATGGCGTCGCCGCTGCGGGCATCGGTGATACGGAGCACGGTGGTGAGCGTAGGCGGACGAGGGCTCCGGCGCAGGTGGATGGGCCCCATTCAGGACAGACGCACACCGTCGGGCGCCCGCGTACGCCCGTCCCGCCCAGCGTCCTGCCCTCCGGGGGAATCACCGCATCCCACCCCCTGTTGCCTCCACAGCAGACGGCGCGGGGCTACCGCGCCGCGGGACGTCGAAGGAGACCGGCCGTGTACGGCGACGCAGCAACGATCCGCAAGATCCTCACCGAGCTGGGCGACACCTGGGCGATCGTGGGCCTGTCGACGAACCGGAGCCGTGCGGCCCACCGCGTCGCCGCCGTCCTCCAGCGTTTCGGAAAGCGCATCGTGCCGGTCCACCCGAAAGCCGAGACGGTCCATGGCGAGCAGGGCTACCCCTCGTTGGACGCGATCCCGTTCCCCGTCGACGTCGTCGATGTCTTCGTCAACAGCGACCTGGCGGGCCCGGTCGCCGACCAGGCGGCCGCGATCGGCGCCAAGGCCGTCTGGTACCAGCTGGGCGTCATCGACGAGCAGG
The DNA here is from genome assembly GCF_040298185.1 of Streptomyces sp. NPDC001634. Lineage (NCBI taxonomy): Bacteria > Bacillati > Actinomycetota > Actinomycetes > Kitasatosporales > Streptomycetaceae > Streptomyces > Streptomyces sp. NPDC001634. Next base: position 7,011 of record NZ_JBEOZU010000119.1, read on the forward strand.
CGTACGCGCGCACCCGCGGGGCGGGCCTGGAGATGGTGATGGACCGTTGCCCGGCGATCGAGATCCCTTCACTGCGTTAGCGGGCCATATGGGCGATGAGCGGTCCAACGTGTGAACGGTGACGCGAGTCGGGCATGGTCACGTTGTACCCACGGGTTATCTTGATACCGCGTAGTAACTGGTCAGGCGGCGACGAGTAGTCCGCACCGCCACCGCCGACGTCGACCTGCTCGGCGTCCGTGCCCCCACCAGGATCCGCCTGCCTTCGTCGAGGGGCTTCGCGCTCTGTCGAAGTCTCCCGGAGGCAGCGGCCGGGAACGTCCGGGAGGCGGTATGTGGGCCGTACTGGAGCAAATGGCCATGGCTGCTCCCCAGCTCTTCCTCTACGCCGTCGGCCTCTTGGTCGCCATGGTCCTGCTCTCGCTCGTCATCAGCCTGCGGCAGGCGGAGGCGGCGGAGCGGCCCGAGATCATCAGGGCGCTGGCGGATCTGATGGCGTTCTGGAAGAAGCGGTGAACGCCCGTGCGTCTCAGCGGGCCAGCCGGCCCAGCAGCGACGACGCCGACGTGATGCCCAGGGCGGCGGCCACCAGCAGGACGGCGAAGTCGAGCGGCAGGTGCGAGGGTGTGCCGAGCAGGAGGCCGCGCAGGGCGTCGACCTGGTAGCTCAACGGGTTGCCCTTGCTGACGGCCTGGAGCCAGCCGGGCATGACGGACACCGGGTAGAGGGCGTTGGAGCCGAAGAACAGCGGCATCGTGATCGCCTGGCCGATACCCATGAGGCGGTCGCGGGTCAGCACGATGCCCGCGATCGTCATCGACAGGCAGGAGAAGAATGCCGAGCCCAGGACGACGGCCACGGCGACGCCGAGCAACCTCAACGGGTTCCAGGTCATCGCGACGCCGAGCAGTGCCGCGATCAGGACGACCACGACCGCCTGGATCAGCGCCTTCACCCCGGCGGCGAATGCCTTGCCGGTGATGAGCGCCGCCCGCGGGGTCGGTGTGACCAGCAGCTTCGTGAGGATCCCGGCGTCCCGCTCCCAGATGATCATGATGCCGTAGAAGATGGCGATGAACATCGCGGACTGGGCGATGATGCCGGGTGCCAGGTAGTCGATGTACGGGATGCCGCCGGTGGGGATCGCCCTGATCCTGGTGAACGTCTCACCGAAGATCAGCAGCCACAGTGCCGGCTGGACCGCCCGGGTGTACAGCTCGGTGCGGTCGTGGCGCAGTTTCTGCAGCTCGACCGCGCACATCGCGACAACCCGTGCGGGCAGCACCTTCCAGCCGGTACGGGCCCGGGGCGGGGCCACCAGCAGGTCGAGGTCCGCCGGGTGGGCGCGGTCAGCCGACGCGGGACGCGGTGCGGCGGGTGCTTCGGACATCGCGGAATTCTCCTGACTGGTCGTCGAGTCCGCTGCCCGCGACGTCCCGGAAGACGTCCTCCAGCGTCGGCAGCGGCCCTTCGGTGCCGAGTCGTTCCCTGAGTCCGGTCCTCAGCTCGTCGGGGGTGCCGAGGGCGCGGACGCGACCGCGGTGCATCAGGGCGACCCGGTCGCAGTACTGGTCGGCCTCGTCCATGTAGTGGGTCGTGACGAGGACTGTCATGCCGGTGGCGGCGCGTACGGCGTTGATGTGCTCCCACACATTGGTCCGGGCGATCGGGTCGAGGCCGATGGTCGGCTCGTCGAGGATCAGCAGCCGGGGCGCGCTGACCAGTGCCTGGGCCAGTTCGAGCCGGCGGACCATGCCGCCGGAGTAGGTGTTCGCGAGCCGGTCGGCCGCTGCGGTGAGGCCGACGGCCGCGAGCGCCTGCCCGACGCGCCGGGCCCGCTCGCGACGGGGGACGTCGAAGACCCGGGCGAACAGGGCGACGTTCTCCCGGCCGGTGAGCCCGGCGTCGGCGGACAGCTGCTGCGGCACGTAGCCCAGCAGACGCCGTACGGCCATGCGTTCACGGGTCGCGTCGTGGCCGAAGACATGGACCATGCCGGCCGGGACCGGAAGGAGCGTGGTGATGCAGCGGATCGCGGTGGTCTTGCCCGCGCCGTTGGGGCCGAGCAGTCCGAACACCTCGCCGTCGCGGACGGAGAGGTCCAGGCCGTCGACCGCGTGCGTCTCGCCGAAGGAGTAGGCGAGCCCGGCACAGGTGACGGCGTCGACCGCGGGGGCCTCGCTGTCCTTCGCGTTCCGCGTCATGTCTCCTCGGCCTCCTCGTGCAGGTTCTCCGCCAGCTTGCGCAGGGCCGGAAGGGCCGCCTCCAGGGCCTTGCGGTCTGCCTCGTCGAGGCGGGCCAGCTGGCGGCCCACGAGTGCCGTCCGCCGCTCCCGCCAGTCGCGCAGCCGTGTCTCGGCGGCCTCGGTGGGCAGCAGCTGCACGGCCCGCCGGTCGGCCGGGTGTGTCTCGCGGACCAGATAGCCCTCGCGCACCAGGTGGTTGACGAGTGTCGAGACCGAGTTGCCCGCCAGATACAGCTCCTTGGCGGCGTCGGAGACGCCGATGCCCGGTCGCGCCATGACCAGACGCAGCAGTTCGACCTCGGCACCGCGCAGCCGCGGCACGGTCATCTCGCTGCGCAGTCGCCGGCGGATCAGCCGCTGCACTCCGACGAGCGCGCCGGCCAGCCCCTCGGCGAGGCTCTCCGATCCCACGCTTCCGAGATTAGCTCTGTGTCAGAGGTATTCGGGGAAAGAGATGGTCAAGACCCGGGGGCGGGGTGGTGGCCGCCCCACTGGTGGTGTACGCCCCGGTAGCGCTGTCCGCCTCAGCGGGTGGTGTCCGCCTCAGTGGTGGTGCGGCTCCTCCCGGTGCGCCGGGCCGTGCGGGGCCTCGCAGTGCGCGGGGTCGTCCGCCATGGTCCGGTCGCCGGGCCTGACCACTTGCAGGACCTGCTCGGGAGAGTGGTCGACCTGGAGGGTGGTGTGGGTGATGTGGTAGTCGTGGCGCAGGACCTCTTCCAGGTCACGGCGTACGGCGTGGCAGTCGCCGCCGGGTTCGACCAGGATGTGCGCGGACAGCGCGGCCTGTCCCGAGGTGATCTGCCAGACGTGCAGGTCGTGCACCTCGACGACGCCCGGCCGGGCGACGAGCCGGTCGCCGAGCGCGTCCGGGTCGACGTCGGCGGGCGCCGCCTCCAGGAAGATGCGGCCGGAGTCGCGCAGCAGCCCGTAGGCGGCCTTCACCATCAGCGCGACGACTACGAGCGTGGCAATGGGGTCGGCGCGCTCGAAGCCCGTGAGGACGACGACGAGCGCGGCGATCGCGGTGCCGATGAAGGCGAACAGGTCGTTCAGAACGTGCTGATAGGCACCCTCGACATTGAGGGAGGTGCGGTTGGCCTTCGAGATGCACCAGGTGGCGGTCACGTTGACGACGATCCCGGCGAGTGCGGTGGCCAGCATCAGCCCGCCCTGGACCTCCGGCGGATGGATGAGCCGGCGTACCGCCTCGTACGCGAGCCACGCACCCAGCAGGAGCAGGGTGAGGCCGTTGGCCTGGGCGGAGAGGATCTCCGCGCGCTTGAGCCCATAGGTGAAGCCACCGCGGGCGGGGCGGGCGGCGAGCCGCATCGCGATCAGGGCGAGCACGATGGACGCGGCGTCGGTCAGCATATGGGCCGCGTCGGAGAGCAGGGCCAGGGAGCTCGCGATGAGGCCGACGACCACCTCGGCCGCCATGAACACGGTGATCAGGGTGAGCGCGACACCCAGCCAGCGGCGGTCGGCATCCGCCGACACCCCGTGGGAGTGGCCGGAGTGCCCCGAATGGCCCCCCGGGCCGTGCTCATGACCGTGGTCGCTCATATGGTCCGCCTTCCCCCACGCATCGGATGCCTCGACCGCAGTGAAACGCATCGCGACGCCCTTCGGCAAAGGCTGCATCGGTGACCGTTGTCATGTCCGATAATAAGACCCTGACCTGCGTAAACGTCACACCGCCCGAGCACGGCCGAGCAGCCGGCAATCGCGCCCCACGCCATCGGCCGATGCCCGTCGCCCTCTCCTCACAGGCCGATCGCCCCGTCGATGCGCTCCCGCAGCAGATCCGCGTGACCGTTGTGACGGGCGTACTCCTCGATCATGTGGACGAGCACCCAGCGAAGCGACACCGTGCCGCGCCAGGAGTCATGGCCCTCGATGTCGAGGTGGGGTGCGGCGGCGACGAACGCTTCCGCGAAGGCGATCTCGGCGCGCCACACCTGCCAGGCGCGGGACACGACCTCGGGGTCGGGCACCGCTCCGGAGAAGTCGCCGTCGGGGTCGGCGGGCGAGGAGAACAGGGGCGGCGCGGCGTGACCGGCCAGAACCTGCCGGAACCAGCGGCGTTCGACATCGGCGAGGTGTCGCAGCAGGCCGAGCAGCGAGAGCGTGGAAGGCGCCACGGACCGCTGCGACAAACGGGTGTCCAGGCCGATGCATTTGAGCTCCAGCGTGGCGCGCTGGCCGGCCAGGAAGTCGACGAGGAGGGCGCGTTCGTCGCCGGTGGCGGGGCCGAGGAAGCGCGGGTCACGCTCGGCGGGGACGAACATCTCGGCTCTTCTGCTCGGTGTGGTCATGAACACCATCATCGCAGCGTGACGATGACCACCTGCTGACTTGGTGTCGCCATGACACCGTCAGCGAGCGTCCGGGGCGTGCGTCAGCCGGGACATCGGCCCGTGAACCGGTCGACGAGGTCCCGCCAACCGGCCTCCAGGCGCTCCAGGGACATCCCGCGGGTAGTGACCAGATGGTCGACGAGCACGGTCTCCAGATAGCCGAGCAGCGTATGGCCGACGAGCTCGATGTCACCGTCCGCCCGCGCCTCACGCAGCAGCAGGCAGATGTGTGCCAGCCGGAACTGGTACGGCGGACTCGCGCGGCGGCGGCCCGGCTCCGCGTGGGCGGCCAGATACAGGTCCCGGTGCGTGCGTTCGTGGCGGATGACGGCCGAGCCGAAGGCGTGCAGCCGCTCCACCGCGGGCGCGCCCGGACCGAGCGGCGGCGGCCCCGAGAGGAAACCGGCCTGGAGCTGCTCCTCCTGATGGCTGAGCAGCTCCACCAGCAGGCCCGTGCGGTCACCGAACCGCCGGAAGACGGTGCCCTTGCCGACCCCCGCACCGCAGGCGATGTCCTCCATGGTCACGTTCGCTATGCCGCGCTCGCCGGCCAGGCGCGCGGCCACCTCGAGAAGCCGGGTGCGGTTGCGCGCGGCGTCGGCACGCAGCTGAGGCGCCCCGCCCGTAGGCATGAGGGCGAGGTCCCTGGGGCCGCCGTGGTCGTTCTGCGGCACGGGAAAGGTCGGAAGCGGCTCGGTCATGGATTCAGCCTAGCGCCCCGGGATGACATTCGGACCGCGGTCCGGTTAGATGGCAAAGAAACAGGACCGCGGTCCGGTTAGTCGTGATAGAAAGTGGACCGCGGTCCGATTAAGGTGGTACAACATTCAACGGACTCACTCGGTCCAGTTGTACCGAACGCACATCCTGGGAGACTTGCCATGTCCGTACGCATCCTTGCTCTGGTCGGAAGCCTTCGCGCCGGTTCCCACAACCGTCAGCTCGCCGAGGCCGCTGTGAAGCACGCCCCGGAGGGCGTCGAGGTCGAGCTCTACGAGGGTCTGGCCGACGTGCCCTTCTACAACGAGGACATCGACGTCGAGGGGAGCGTCCCCGAGTCCGCCGCCAAGCTGCGTGCCGCCACGGCTCAGGCCGACTCTCTGCTGCTCTTCTCGCCCGAGTACAACGGCACCATTCCGGCCGTGCTGAAGAACGCGATCGACTGGCTGTCCCGTCCGTACGGCGCCGGTGCCCTCTCCGGCAAGCCGGTGGCCGTCGTCGGCACCGCGTTCGGCCAGTTCGGCGGCGTGTGGGCCCAGGACGAGACCCGCAAGGCCGTGGGCATCGCCGGTGGCTCCGTCGTCGAGGAGGCCAAGCTGTCCATCCCCGGCTCCGTCGTCCGCTTCGCCGAGACCCACCCCGCCGACGACACCGAGGTCGTCGAGGGCCTGACCAAGGTCATCGAGCAGCTGACGCAGGCCGCGCCCGCCGCCGCCTGATCTCCCGGGATCCGGCGCGAGCGCCGGATCCCGGCACATGACACGGCTGTGGGCCGGGACCGAGGGGTCCCGGCCCACAGCCGTGTCAGCGTGCCCCGCAGAATCCCCATCCGTCCGCGAAAGCGCTCACATACCCCCTCGATACGACCCCTACACCCCCACTCACCTGTGCGTTCGATGCCTGTTCGCCCATGAGACGCACGCTCGGGCTTTGCCTGTGCTTCGCCGGCAGTACGCCTTGGGTTACTTCTATCGGGGGATGGACCACATCACGTTCCTCGTGGCCGTCGTCATCATCACGGCGCTGGCCTTCGACTTCACGAACGGTTTCCATGAGACCGCGAACGCGATGGCCACCTCCATCGCAACCGGAGCTCTCAAACCGAAAACCGCGGTCCTCGTCAGCGGCGTGCTCAACATCGTCGGCGCTTTCCTGTCCACCGAGGTCGCGAAGACCATCTCGGGCGGCCTCGTGGACGACACGCACCCGCACCCGCATCCGCACCCGCACCCGCACCCGCACCCGCACCACCGCGCACACGATCACCCGCAGCAGCATCCCCACCCTCACGTTCACGGTCACGACCACACCCATCCGCACCCGCACGGCCTTCTCTCCCGCCTGCGCCACCTCCTCACCCCCCACTCCCACGAGACCGCCGACAAGCTCGACTCCGCGCTGGAGTCCTCCGCGCAGGGCATGCGGGCGCTGTGGCTGTCGCTGGCCGTGCTCGGGGTGACGGCGCTGGCGCAGGCGGTCGTGGTCGTGATCTCCGGATCGGTCGCGCTGCTCGGCGACACCGTGCACAACGCCGCCGACGCCCTGACCGCCGTACCGCTCGGAATCGCCTTCGTCCTGGGCCGGCGCGCGGCCACACGTCGTTTCACCTACGGATACGGCCGCGCCGAGGACCTCGCCGGCATCGTGGTGGTGCTGACGATCGCCGCGTCCGCCGCCTTCACCGCCTGGAGTGCGGTCGGGCGGCTGCTGGACCCGCGCCCCATGGAGCACATCCCTGTCGTCGCCGTCGCGGCCGTCATCGGTTTCGCGGGCAACGAGTGGATCGCCCGCCACCGTATCCGGGTCGGCCGCGCGATCGGTTCGGCCGCACTGGTCGCCGACGGACTGCACGCGCGTACGGACGGATTCACCTCGCTCGCTGTGCTGGTCGGCGCGGGCGGCGCGGCCCTCGGGTGGCACCTCGCCGACCCGATCGTGGGACTGGCGATCACGGCGGCGATCGTGCTGGTGCTGCGGGACGCGGCGCGCGAGGTGTTCCGGCGTGTGCTGGACGCCGTCGACCCGGCGCTGGTGGACCGGGCCGAGCAGGCGCTGCGGGAGGTACCGGGCGTGCGTGAGGTGGGCGAGCTGCGGCTGCGCTGGATCGGGCACCGGTTGCGCGCCGAGGTGGCGGTCGTGGTTGACGGCGAGGTGAGCGTGCGGCGGGCGCACGATATTGCGGTCGAGGCCGAACACGCCCTGCTGCACGCGGTCCCGAAGCTCACCGCGGCCCTGGTCCACCCCGACCCGGCCCCGGCTCCGGGCCAGACGGATCCGCACCTGGCCCTGGCTCACCACACCCGGGCCTGACACGGCGGTCCTCGTACACAGCCCGGCCCGGTCCGCCCGTCAGACGCCCAGCCCCTCCAGCACCACCGCGTTGGACAGCTCCGCGAAGGCCTTCCCCGGCACCAGCAGCTTCCCCCGGCGCCGGCCGCTGCCCACCAGTACGTACGACAGGTCGGCGACCGCCGAGTCCACCAACACCGGCCAGCCGGCGGGCAGTCCGATCGGTGTGATGCCGCCGTACTCCATGCCGGTCTCCCCCGTTGCCACCTCCATCGGTGCGAACGAGGCCTTGCGGGCGCCGAGTTGACGGCGGACCACGCCGTTCACGTCGACCCGGGTGCCGGAGAGCACCAGACAGGCGGCCAGCGTCGTCTCACCGCCGCGCCTGCCCGCGACCACGACGCAGTTGGCGGACTGGTCGAGCAGCTCCTTGCCGTAGTGCTCCAGGAAAACCGCGGTGTCGGCCCACTCGGGTCGGGTGTCGACGTAGACGATCTGGTCGGCGGGCACGCTGCCGCTCCAGTGGCGTACGGCGTCCGCAACCGGGCGGGTCAGCTCGTCGAGGCAGTCGGGGGCGGGCGTGGCGTTGTCGAAGTCTCCGATGGGTGCGCGCATGGCCGCACGCTAACAGCCGTATACGGGCCGCCGGACGGTCGTTTCAGCGCACGGGCGGCACGGAGACCGCCATCACCATCTCCATCGGCATGTCGCCTTCATTGGCGTAGGTGTGCGGGGTGTCGGCCTCGAAGGAGGCGCTCGCCCCGGTCGGGACGCGGTGCTCGACGCCGTCGACGGTGAGCGTCAGTTCGCCGGCGGTGACGTAGACGAGTTCGACCGTGCCGGCGGGGTGCGGGTCCGAGGGGCTGCGGTCCCCCGGCATCAGCCGCCAGTCCCACATCTCCAGCGGGCCGGGAGCCTCGGTGCCCGCGAGGAGGCGGTTGTAACTGCCGGCGTCGGTGTGCCAGAGACGTACGGCCTGCTCGGCCGGGACGATGCGGACCTTGGGGCCCTGCTCGTAGTCGAGCAGCGTGGTGACGCTGACGCCGAGCGCGTCGCCGATCTTGACGACCGTGCCGATGCTCGGGTTGGTGCGGGCCTGCTCGATCTGGATGAGCATGCCGCGACTGACTCCCGCACGGGCGGCGAGCGCCTCCAGGGTGAAGCCCCGCTCGGTGCGCCAACGCTTCACGTTGCGCGCCAGGGACTGGGTCAGCAGGTCGAGGTCCGACACATTCCATCCAATATTTTGTATGTCATAGTTCACTGCATTGAACTATGCTGTGGTGCACCTGATCGTTCACTGAACTGTACTGCGAGGCGGACCATGACAGCATTCTTCGCCCTGGCCACCAGCCTCCTGTGGGGCCTGGCCGACTTCGGCGGCGGGCTGCTGACGCGACGGATACCCGCGCTGACCGTGGTCGTCGTCTCGCAGGCCGTCGCGGCAGCCGTGCTCGGTGCGCTCGTGGTGGCCACCGGAGGCTGGAGCGAGGCGGGGCCGCGGCTGTGGTTCGCGCTCGCCGCCGGCCTGATCGGGCCGATCGCCCTGCTCTCCTTCTACAAGGCCCTCGCCCTGGGCCCGATGGGCGTGGTCTCCCCGCTCGCCACCCTGAGCGTGGCGGTCCCCATCGGCGTGGGGCTGGTCCTGGGCGAGCGCCCCGGGCTGATGCAGGCCGCCGGGATCGCCGTAGCCGTCGTCGGAGTCGCGCTCGCGGGCGGTCCCCAGCTCAGGGGCGCGCCGGTCCAGCGGCAGGCGATCCTGCTCACACTGGTCGCGGCGCTCGGCTTCGGCACGGTGTTCGCGCTGTTCGCGGAGGCGTCGACCACAGTCACCGGGCTGTTCCTGGCACTCTTCGTGCAGCGCGTCACCAACGTCGTCGCGGGCGGCGCCGCCCTCTGCGTCTCCATGCGGCGCGGCGCCCCGGCGCTTCCGCCCGGCGAGGGCTTCCCCTGGCGTTCCCTGCCCGCACTCGGCTTCGTCGGCCTCGCCGACGTCGCCGCCAACGGCACATACGCGATCGCCGCCCAGCACGGCCCCATCACCGTGGCCGCCGTGCTCGCCTCGCTCTATCCGGTGGTCACGGCACTCGCCGCGCGCGGCTTCCTCAGTGAGCGGCTGCGCGCCGTGCAGGCGGCAGGCGCGGGCCTGGCCCTGGTCGGCACGGTGCTGCTCGCCACCGGCTGACTCAGGACTCCGCGTCCAGTCCGGCGAGCCGGGCGGCGGTCTCCTCGTCCAGGTCCGACAACGCCCTCAGCTGCTCCGGTGTGACGCCGTCCGGGATCGGCACGGGCGCCGGCGTCCGAAGCGGCGGCTGCCATCCGGCGTCGGGTGTCCAGCGCCGTACGACCCGGGCCGGCGCCCCGGCCACCACCGCATGGTCCGGCACCGCTCCCCGTACCACCGCTCCGGCCGCCACGACCACGTTGCGTCCGATCCGGGCGCCCGGCAGGATCACCGCGCCCGTCCCGATCCAGCACCCGGGGCCGATCTCCACCGGCTCCATCCGCGGCCACTGCTTGCCGATGGGCTCGTGCGGGTCGTCGTACGAATGGTTCGTCGACGTCACGTAGACGTACGGCCCGAAGTAGCAGTCGCTGCCGATCGTGACCGTGGTGTCGGCGATGACATGGCTGCCGCGGCCGAGGACGACGCCGTCGCCGATCCGCAGGATCGGGTCGGGGCCCAGGTCGAGATCGGGCATCAGCCCGGCGGTCAGCGTGACCTGTTCGCCGATGATGCAGTGCGCGCCGAGATGGATCCAGGGTTCGCCGAAGACCGTGCCGAGCGGAAAGGCGAGCCTGGTACCTGTTCCCATTGCACCGAAGCGGAAGCGACCGGGGTGCTCCGCGGTCACGGACCCCGCACGCTGCGCCCAGGCCCAGCCCGCGTGGACGGCGCGTTGCGCGAGTCCGCGCCGCCATGATGAGAACGTGTTCCTGTCCCTGAGCACCCGCTCACCGTACTCAGCCGGGGGTGCGCCCATGAGGCAGTACGGCTGTGATCTTCGCCCCACCGATGGCGTAGCGTGCCGGTGTACCGACCACGAGGAGACGGCAATGACGCACAGGGCGCTGATAGCGGGTATCGGCGGCAAGGATCCGCAGGTGGATCAGGAGGCGTTCACGGCCCCCACGTCCGTGGTGATCGGGGACGTGACTCTGCACGCGGGCGCGAGCGTCTGGTACGGGGCGGTGCTGCGCGCCGACTGTGGTCCGATCGTCATCGGCGCCGACAGCAACGTGCAGGACAACTGCACCCTGCACGTCGACCTGGGTTTCCCGATCTCCGTCGGCGAGCGGGTGTCGATCGGGCACAACGCCGTCGTCCACGGCGCCACGATCGAGGACGACTGCCTGATCGGCATGGGCGCCACGGTCCTCAACGGAGCTGTGATCGGCGCGGGCTCCCTGGTCGCGGCGCAGGCACTGGTGCCCCAGGGCATGCAGGTACCGCCGGGCTCACTCGTGGCGGGCGTGCCCGCGAAGGTCAAGCGGGAGCTGACCGCCGAGGAGCGCGAGGTCATCACGCTGAACGGGACGATGTACTCGGACCTGGCGAAGGCGCACCGAGAGGTGCACGAGAAGCCCTGAGACTCGCCCTGAGACTCACTGAGCCCTGACGCTCACTGAGCCCTGACGCTCACTCGGCGGCCGGAACCGTGTCCGGTTCGGCCGCCTCCTTCTCCGCCGTCGCCTTCTTCGCCTTCCGCTTCACGATCAGCATCGAGGCGAGGCCCACCAGCAGCGCCGCCACCAGACCCAGCCACGAGAACTTCTTCAGCCAGGACTCGGCGACCACGCCGACGTAGTAGATGACCGCGGTGGTGCCGCCCGCCCAGATCACCCCGCCCAGGAAGTTGGCGGTCAGGAACTTCCAGTACGGCATCCGCAGCACACCGGCGAGCGGCCCGGCGAAGATCCGCAGCAGCGCGACGAAGCGGCCGAAGAAGACCGCCCACATGCCCCACTTCTCGAAGGAGCGCTCGGCGGTCGCGACATGGCCCTCACCGAAGTGCTTGGGAAACTTCTTCCCGAGCCAGGCCAGCAGCGGCCGTCCGCCCTTGCGGCCGATCGCGTAGCCGATGGAGTCGCCCACCACGGCGCCGATACTGGCGCACGCGCCGAGTACGACCGGGTTGATCCCGGAGTGATGCGAGGACAGGAGCGCCGCCGACACCAGCACGATCTCGCCCGGCAGCGGGATGCCCAGGCTCTCCAGGCCGATGACCAGGGCCACCGCGGCGTACACGGCGGCCGGAGGTACCGTGTCGAGCCATTCCTGGACGTGCACCGCCGGATCCTCCCGTTTCACTCTGCGCGACGTGTACGTGCCGTGCGCGACGGCCCGGTGTGCGCTCCCCCGTTGGGCGTATGCCGGGAAGCCTACCCGCTCGGCCCGAAGCGGAGTGTCCGCCGCCCGGTGGGAAGGTGCCCTCGGTGTCTCAGTCGCGGCGGGCCAGGATCCGGTAGGCGTTGGACACGTGCAGCCGGTGCGACAGGGGCTTGACCACGAGCCGGTCCAGCAGGGTGCCCAGGATCAGTGCGGGGACACCGGCGATCAGCAGCGCAGCGCGCAGGGAACGCCGGAGCACGTTCGGCGGCTCGGGCAACCACGGGAGGTCCTCGTGTGGCGCGATCGCGTCGAGGGCCAGCCAGGTGGCGGCGAGAAGGTCGACGGGGTCGTGCGGCTCGGCGTGCTGCTCCGCCACCACCGTGAAGCCGACCTCCGTCAGCCTGCGCCGCAGGTTGCCGACCGGGATGAGGTTCAGGTGCTGCGGCTGGAGCCAGGGCAGCCACCAGCGGCCGAGCAGACGGGCGAAACGGCTGTCGGGGTCGGGGACCTCGATCAGCAGATGCCCGCCGGGCCGGACCGCCCGGTGCGCGGCCCGCAGTTCACGGTCGGGCTCCGTGCTGTGCTCCAGGTAGTGGAACATGCTCACGACGTCGTAGCGGCCGGCGAGTTCCGGGGCCAGTTCGGTGAAGCTGCCGCGGTAGCCGCGTTCCACCCGTCCGGCGCGCTCGGCGAGTTCGGCGCCGTCGGTGAAGTCCAGCCCGTCGAAGGCAGTGCCGGGGTGGACGGTGCGGGCCGACTCACAGAAGTGACCGTGACCGGTGCCGACATCCAGCCAGTTCTTCGGCGTGGGGTCGTACGGCAGCAGGGACCGGGCGCGCTCCTCGTACATCCGGGTCCGTCCCCCGAAGGTCCTGCCGAGCTGCTGCTCCCCCAGTCCGTCGTAGAAGTCGCGGTAGTAGAACTCCAGACCCGTCTCGCTCAGCCGCGGGTTCTGGAAGACATGCCGGCAGTCCTGGCAGCGGTCCAGGGTGAAGCGGCCCGGCTTGTGCTGGAGCAGGTCGGTGGTGTGCAGGCGTGTCGTCAGGCGTGCCGAGCCGCACCAGGGGCAGGTGGTCCGTTGCGGCTCGAAGAAACGGTCCAGGCCCTGGGCCAGATCCGCCTGGTAGTCCGGGCGCAGCGCGGCTACCTGATCGGCGCGGCCGGGGCGCGTCACGGGCTCGTCACCGGGTGTGGGCCGGGGGGTGGACTCGTCGCTCATCGGGACTCCTCGGGGATCGCGCCGGTCGCCAGCTGTTCGAGGTGGGACGCGGCCGCGGGGGCGCCGCCCGCGGCACGGAACGACGCGCCGATCCGTTCGGCCGCGGCGCGGTAGCGGGGTTCATGGAGAACGGCGTCGATGGCGGCGCCCAGCCGGGGAGCGGTGACCCGGCCGAACCTGACTCTGATGCCCGCCCCCGCGTCGGTCACCTGTCCGGCCACGACGGGCTGGTCGTCGCGGATGGGCGCCACCACGAGGGGAACACCGTGCCAGAGCGCCTCGCACACGGTGTTGTGCCCGGCGTGGCAGACCACCGCGTCGACCCGTTCGAGGAGCGGAAGCTGGGGGACGGAAGGGACGATCAGTACGTCCTTGTCGGTGCCGTCGGCGTCCGCCGTGCCGAGGGCGTTCGCGGGATCCACGATCACGGCCTGCAACCGGTCCGCGCGGCAACGCAGTGCCGTCAGGCACTCGCCGAGGAAACGGGCCCCGACGTCGGTGTTGGCGGTGCCAAGGGTGACCAGGACAGTGCCGCGGGCGGCATCGAGCCAGTCCCAGGGGAAGCCGGGTGCCGTGGGACGGGCCTCGACGGCGGGACCGACGTAGCGAATCGGCCCGTCGGTCCTGGCCGCCCGGCCGACGAATTCCGGACTGCTGTACGCGAGCACCAAGTGCGGCGAGAACCGTGGATCGGCCGTGCCCGAGGGATCTCCGACGCGCCCGCGCAGATCACTCAGGAGCGTGTCCAGCCAGGCGGCGACCTTGGGCATCCCCGCCAGCGCGTCGTCGAACGCGAACTCTGCCGTGGTCGTGGACGAGGTGGCCCACGGCACCTCCAGCCGCTCGGCGACCAGCCCGCCTGCCACGGCCTGCTGGTCGGCGACGACCACATCGGGGCCGAACTCCTGCACGGCCGCCCGCACTCCGGGGGCCATCGCCTCGGCGAGCGGCACCAGGAACCGTTCCCACAGGAACTTCAGCGCCTCCGGCCCCCGGAGCTCCGACGGCCGCCCGGCGTCGCCCGAGCCGAGGAGGGGCCCGGCACACGGGAACACCCTGGCCCCGTCACCCGCCAGCCGCCGGACGAGTTCCGGGTAGGCGGACGCCCACGCCACCTGGTGCCCCAGCGAGGTCAGTTCGGCTGCTACGCCCACCGTCGGGTTGATGTGCCCGACCAGCGGAGGTACGACGAACAGGAATCTGCTCACCGGGCCTCCGCCCCTGCCGGGCGGCCCGCCATGCCCGGCGTCTCCACCGCACCCTGGCTCATCTTCCGGCTGGTCTCCTGGATCAGGGACAGGATGTGGCCGCCGATCGCTCCCGGCGCCTCCACCAGCACGGAGTGCTCGTGCCCCGGTACCACGACGGTCCGGCAATCCGGCAGCAGCGACGTGAGCCAGGGTGCCTGCTCGACGAGGGCCGAGTCCCCGCCGTAGAGGAAGAGCGCAGGGCAGCGGACCGAGCGGATCTCGTCCTCGCTCAGCACCCGGCCGGCCGGAAGGTCACGGACGATGGTGGTGGCCCGCACCAGGCGCGCCGCCGCCCTCGCCAGTCGCGCGGTGTTGTAGCTGCGGTTCGCCGTGATCCAGGCCAGCGCGGCGGCCTCGTTGTGCGCCAGTTCGGTCGCCACGCGGTGCAGGACCCCGCCCATGGTCGCCGCCCACTCCTCGGTCGCCGGCCCGGATTCGATCACGGAGAGGCTCGCCACGCGTTCCGGCCGCCGCACCGCGTAGCCGAAGGCGACGGTGCCCCCGTAGGAGTTGCCGACCAGGTGGACCGGGCCGGTCACCGCCAGCCGGTCGAGCAGGGCCTCCAGGTCGTCGAGGTTGTCGTCGAGCCTGTAGCCGCTGTCCGGGCGGCTGCTGCGGCCGTGGCCCCGCTGGTCGTACATGACGACGTCGATACCGGCCGCCGCGAACGCCGGCGCCACTGTGAAGTAGTAACTGGCCAGGCTGTCGGTGAGCAGGCCGTGGACGAGTACCGCTGTGGCGATGGCGGGGCGGCCGTCCCGGGGAGCCATTCTCTGTACGTGCAGCCGGACGTCACCGGCGTCGACCATCGCCATCGGTCAGCCCGCCTCCACGGCCTTGGGACTCGGTACGACGAGACCCTGCGAGTCGAGACCTTGTACGTCGAAACCTTGTACGTCGAGACTCTGCACGACGTACTCGACGAGCCTGCCGACGGTGAGTTCGATGATCTCGTCGAACTCCATGCCCGCCAGGAATTCGGCGAAGTTGACCCGGCTGCCGTACCGCTCCTGCAGAAGGCCCGCCAGGGTGACCAGGTCGATGCTCTCCAGTTCCAGGTCACGGTTGAAGGTGGTCTCCATGCCGATCTCGACGTCGTCGAGGTCGTACTCGTCCTCCAGCAGCGCCGCGAGCATGCCCGCGATGTCGGCGAGGACGGACTCCTCGTCGGCATCGCGCTCGGGTGCCGCGGCCGTGCTGCCGGTCGCCCGGCTGTCATGCGGTGCCGGCCTCATGTCGGATGTGGTCATCGGTCGGTCTCCTCTTCGTGCGTCGGCCCCGTGGTCCAGGCCACGACGTAGTCCCTGTCGGGCAGTCCGGGTGGATTGCTCACCTGCTCGCAGTGCACCCGGTACGCGCGCTCCAGCCGTCCCGAGACCAGGAGCCGCTCCCCGGCCGCCGCCTCGACGACGGCGAAGTCCCGCGGGCGTCCGCGGAACCCGGTGCCTTCCGCCTTGGCGACCGCTTCCTTCGCGGCCCAGAACCGGGTGAACCACAGCGCCTCGGACTCCGACGTGGCGGCGCACCGGGCGCGCAGGAGCGTGAGTTCGTCCTCCCGCAGGGCGGTGGCCAGGGTCTCCGCGCCGCGTTCGACGACCTCTTCGATGTCGATTCCGGGGCCCGGACCGGGAGTGTGCGGCCGCACGATCGCGACCCCGGCCTCCGCGCGGTGGGCCAGCGAGACGTCCAGCGGGGGCAGCGTCCGGCCGTGCAGCCCGCTGACATAGGGACGGCCCAACTCGTCGTTGTGCACCCGGATCTCCGCGGGGAAGACCGGTCCCTCGCCGTGGTCCCAGAGCCACTTCCGCACGGCGTCCTTGGCCGCGATCCGGCCGAGCAGCCACTGCCGACGGCCGCGCGGGGCGTGCGCCGCGTACTCGGAACGCTCCGCCCCGCTCAGCGAGTTGCGCATGATCAGCTCGCGTGAGGCGAGGTCGGGCCAGCGCTCGTGGAGGAGCGACCAGCCGCCGGGCCGCGCCTGGGAGAGGGTGTTGCGCTCGGGGAAGCGCTCGACGGGCCTGGTCTTCGGGTCGTTGTCGAAGCGGCGGTCCTGCCAGCCGGTCAGTTCCGCCCACACCTCACCGGCGACGCTCAGCTGTACGTCGGCCTCCAGCACGGTCTCCGTGAGGGAGGTGATCCTCACCAGGCACTCCACCGCGGTGCCGGGGTGCGGGTCGGGACCGTAGAAACGCATGTGCCGCATCTGGACTGGGAACACCACGGTGCGCTCGGTGCGGGTCGCCATGATCCAGTACCCGAGGAGCTGGCCCACGTTGTCCAGCAGGGCGCCGGGCGCAGGCGGTGTGGTGATCACACCACGTACATGGGCGTCGCCGATCGCCGTCAGCTGGGTGACCCCCTGGAACGCCGGTCCGTGGAACATCCAGCGCTCCGTGTAGAGCTGGGCCCCGGTGTGCTCCGGGATGCGTTCGCAGGCGGGGTCCGTACGCCACCGGGAGGGACGTGAGCCGGGGTACACGGGGGCCAGTTCCACCACGGCACAGGCCCGGGGGCCGAAGGACACCGCGCGACGGGCGGGGTGGTCCTCCACCGGGGTGACGGTGACCGGTATGTCGACAGCGGGTGTGGCGGTCAGCCACTGGTCGAAGCGGGCTCCGTGCACGGCGACCGCCCGCAGGCCGGAGGCCGTCTGCTCTGCCGCGTCCATCATGTGCCGGACGATCGTGGTGGCCGGGACGACCGGCCAGCGGTCGGCCACGTCGGGCCAGCCGGGCCGCTGCGGGAAGAAGCAGTGGTCGAGCAGGTACGGCATCGTGTCCGGGGAGACGTGTACGACGGTGCGCCGTTCACCTCGGCCGGCCGGGGGCGTCGCGGGCACCGGTCCGCCGGGAGTGCCGTGCGCCGGCCGGCCACGCGAGGACGTGGGTGCGGACGGGGAGTGCGACGACGTGGCGGCCGCGTCGGCGGTTGAGACCGGGGCCGGGTCAACCGGCGGCGCCGAAGCGGTGACCGGAAGGGCGGCCGGGGCCGGAGCCGCGGCCCGGTGATGACCGGCGGCGGCGATGAGCGCG
>NZ_JBEOZU010000120.1:0-24386 GCF_040298185.1 Streptomyces sp. NPDC001634
CGCGGGCGGTCCGGGCGGCCAGCGCAGCGCGGCCGATCGCCCGTGCGGACAGCCGCCGGTCCCCGACCGCCACGGCGGCGGCCTCGTCGGCCACGCGCTCCACCGCCAGCCGGACGACCCCGGCCACGGACCGCAGCGCGGGATGGCAGTGCGTCGCGAGTTCGGCGGCGGCGAGGAAGTAGTGGTGGCCGCCTGCGTTGTGGGCCCGCTCATGAGCGAAGAGCGCCTCGCGCTCGTCCGGGCCGAGCGTGCGGAGCATCCCGGTGGTGACCACGATGCGGTGCGGCCGCCCCGGCAGGGCGTACGCGTCCGGGCGCGGAGAGTCGATGACGCAGAGGTCGCCGGCGGTGGCCCGGCGGTCCGCCTCGGTGGTGGCGGCGCGGAAGGCCCGGGCCTGGCGCAGCACGGTTCGCACGACGGTCCACAGACACACGGCGAGCGCGCCGACCGAGAACGCGGCCGCAGGCACGATGAACATGTCCGAGCCGGCACGCAGCGGGCGCACCAGCTCGCCGAGCGCGGCGAACTGGGGCAGCTGGAGCAGACCGGTGAGGACGAAGGCGCCCAGTGCGGTCAGGGAGCAGCACGCGAGCACGACCATGGAGCAGGTCACCACCCACAGCGCGGGCGCGGGCGCGAGCCGTTCGAGGGCGCGCCGCGCGAGCGCAGGCATCGCGAACGGCAGCACCAGCGGGACGATCAGCGCAATGGCCACTGCTCACCGGATTCCAGCAGGTCCCGCAGGACGCGCTCGTCGTCTTCGCTGAGCTGGGCCACGAACCGGGCCAGCACGGTGTGCCGGTCGCTGTCCCGGTCGAGTTCGGTGTGCATGCGCCGGGCGGTGAGCCCGTGGGCGTCCTGGACGGGGAAGTAGGCATAGCCACGACCCTGGCGTCTGCGCTCGACGATGCCCTTCTCGTGCAGCCGGGACAGGATCGTCGTCACCGTCGTACGGGCGAGTCCGGCGCCGAGGCTCAGCTGCACCTGACCGGGGGTCTGGGGAGCGTCCGCGGCCCAGAGGGCGGCCATGACGCTCGCTTCCAGTTCACCCGCCGGGCGGCGCTCGTCCTTCGCTTCGGTCATGGAATCTTCCTCACCCCGTATTCGTCTACATTTCAGTAGACCGTCTACAGGATTGTAGTCTTCACGGTCCCGGCCGGGTCCGTCCCGCAGGTCCATTATGAAAGGGGCTCACGTCCATGGGCGCATTGCGAACGGCACCGCCGCACGGGGTCGCCGTCGTCCGGGCGCTGTGATGCGGAGGCACGACACCACTGACTTCGCCGGTTCGACGGCGGTGGGTGCCTTCGTGGCGTTCGTACTGCTGGCGCTGACCGTGAAGGGGCGCGGCGGCACTCCGCTGTTCGGCGACGAGGCCCTGCTGGACTGGTCGGTCGCCCACCGCCCGGCCATCGCGGTCGCGACGGCCCGAGCGGTGACGTACACGGGGACCGGGCTCGTTCCCTATCTGCTCACCGCACTCGCGGGTCTCCTGATGGGGCGCACTGTGCGGCAGCGCGCCCTCGCCACCGCCGCCTGTCTCGCCTGTCTGGCCGCGGGCCAGGCCGTGCGCTACGGCGTGATGTCGCTGGCGGCGCGCCCCCGCCCGGCGACACGGGACTGGGTCACGCACGCGTCGGGGTGGTCCTTCCCCTCCGGTCACACGACGACGGCCGCGATCACCGCCGGGCTGCTGGCCCTCGCCGTCCTGGCGCGTGCCTCGCACGGCAGATCCCTGCTCCTGGCCGTCGTCCTCGGGTGGGGCGTCCTGGTGGGTCTGACCCGCGTGTATCTGGGCGTGCACTGGTTCTCCGACGTGCTGGGCGGCTGGCTGCTCGCCCTGTGCTGGCTGAGCCTGTGCACCTACGCCGCCGCCCGGCTGTCCCGCCGGGCGAACGCCGAACCGTCGGAGCCGATCTCCACCTCGACATCCTGAGAGGCCGCGGGCACCTCCGGGAGGGACATGGCACTCCCTGACATGGCACTCACTCCCCCTTCCGGTGCAGCGCGTCGAGACGGGCCACCTCCTCGTCCGTCAGCCGCAGCGCGCCCGCGGCCACGTTCTCCTTGAGGTGGTCGGGATTGCCGGTGCCCGGGATCGCCAGGACGTGCGGGCCCTGCCGGAGCGTCCAGGCCAGCCGGACCTGGGCGGGGGTCGCGTGGTGGGTCCGGGCTATCGCCAGGATCTCGTCCCCGCCGTTGCCGCCCGGCCCCCGCTCGCCGCCCTTCCCTGCGATCGCGAAGAACGGCACGAAGGCGATGCCCTGTTCGCCGCAGATCCGCAGGAGATCGTCGGCCTGCGGGTCGGGGGCGTGCAGCCCGTACTGGTTCTGGACGCTGACCACCGGCGCGATCGCCTGGGCCTCCACCAGGTGCCGGGGTTCAACGGCGGAGATGCCCAGATGACGGATCAGGCCCGCCTCCCGAAGCTCCGCGAGCGCGCCGAAGTGCTCGGCGATCGAGTCCCACCGCGCCGACCTGCGCAGGTAGACCAGATCGAGGTGGTCGCGGCCGAGCTGACGCAGGTTCTCCTCGACGTGAGAGCGCAGTTGGTCGGGACGGGCCCAGGTGCCCCATTCCCCCGAGTAGTCGCGGTACGGACCGACCTTCGTGACGATGACGAGATCGTCCGGGTACGGCGCCAGCGCGCGGTTGATCAACTCGTTCGCGGAGCGCAGCGAAGAGAAGTAGAAGGCAGCTGTGTCGATGTGGTCGACGCCGAGTTCGACCGCCGTCCGCAGCACGGCGATCGACTGTTCGCGGTCGCTCGGCGTTCCGAGGTGGAAGGCGGCACTGCCCGTCAGCCGCATCGCGCCGAAGCCGATGCGGTTGACGGACAGGTCGCCCAGTTTCCAGGTGCCGGCGGCGTCCGCGGTGATCGTCTGTGAGGTCATCCGCGGATGATGCCCACAGATCGCGCACCGGCGCACCCACTTAACGCAGGGATTCACTCAGGGATTCACGCAGGGCTTTACGCCGCGCTTTACGGATACGTGTAGGTGTTCAGGGTGTTCACGGCCGAGGCCGGATCGCCGAGGTCGTAGCGGTCGACGGCCAGGAAGTTGGGCTTCTTGCGGGCGGCGGGCAGGCAGAACCGCTGGGCGCGGTCGGCGAGTTTGGTGTTGTCCGTCTGCGCCGTGGACGCGATCGTCGCGTCACGGAAGTGGTTCATGACGAACAGCGGGCGGAAGCCGGGCTCGGTGCGCGTCAGCGGGATGTTGGTGTTCGCGTCGTACCAGCGGCTGTAGCAGGACCAGTCGGACGAGCCGATGCCCGAGCCCATGGACCAGTAGTTCTCCACCGTCCAGTCCTTCTGGTACATCACGCCGAAGCTGTCGCGGGTGAGTCCGGCGGCCTCGTCCGAGGCGCGGCTGTGGTCGGTGAAAATCAGCAGGCGGTGGTTGGCAGCGATCAGATCGGCCATCTTCGGCCAGCCGTTCTGCTTCACCCCGGTCCGGTCGGGCCGGTAGAGCACGTCGGACAGGCCGTTGACACGGGCGAGTTCGCTGCGCAGGACGCCCGGGTCGACGTAGTCCTCGAGGAAGACGGTGATGAACTGATCGGGGTGAGCCTTGAGGAAGTCCACGATCCGCTGTACGTCCACCCACAGGGCGACCGGGCTGCTGACGAGGAAGCAGCTGTTGTGGCAGAGGATCGCGCCGTCGGAGGTCTGGTGGATGTCCAGCATGAACCCACGGACACCATCGGCGAGTTGCTGGTTGATACCGCGGGTCTGATTGGGCACCAGGTTCACGAAGGGCGGGGCGAAGCCGCCGTCGACGCCGTTGGCGTAGGCGTTGTGCGCGGTGAGGAACGTGACCTGGTCGAGGGTGCGCCGGTCGGCGGGCGGCATGGGGCTGGTGGGGGACGTGACGGGCGTGAGGTACCAGGCGGCAAGGCTTCCGGAGGAGCCGATGGCCAGCTGGGCGGGGTAGTTGGCAGCGGAGGGCTTCGCGGCGACGGTCAGGTAGCGCTCTGTTCCGGGGGCCTTGAGCGTGTACTGGTCACTGCCGGCCGGCGCGATCTCCCAGGCGGCGTCGGCGCTCGTGCAGGCGATGGTGCGGGCCTGGTCGCCGGAGCGCCCGAGGCAACTGCCCGCGGTGTCGGCGCTTTCGAGGACGTACGACGATCCGCTCGCTCTCAGGTTCCACTGCTGGTGGTCCTCGTTGCCCTTGGGGTTGTGCTGTTCGACGACTCCCCCGTTGTCGGCCGCGTCGAGTCCGGTGATGGCGCTCTGGACGTAGTAGGTGCCGGAGGCGGGGATCGCAGCAGCCGCGTGGGACGGGACAGCCACGACCGTAGCGGCGAGCGCGGTGGTCGCGGCGAGCAGGGCGTGGGGGGTTCGCATGACGTGGCCCTTCCTTCCATGATGGTCAGGTGCATGACACCACGCCCGGCGGTCGGGCGTCAGCAGGAGAGGTTGCCGCCCGGTGAAACTGCGAGGATCCGCGCGATCGGCCGGCAGGCGTCCGGGGCGACTCCCCTGCGGAGCACGGCCGCACCCGGGCAAGGGCATGATGGAAGGGGAAGCCTTGCGCACACATGCCGGCCGGGCCGGTCATGGCGTGGGGGCGGCCGCGATGGGGGGTTGTGGAGACACACTCAACCGCTTTGGTCTGTACCAGTCAAGGGTGTAGACCAGTCAATCGGGCGAACGACTGGACGAGTTGGGCCCGGCCCTCTGTGCGGCCGGGCCCGTGCGCGCGAAGGGTCAGGTCAGCGGCTTCTCCAGCACCGCCTTGCGGTGGCTGAAGGTCTCGATGGAGTAGCGGCCGTGATAGCTGCCCATGCCGCTCTCCCCCACCCCGCCGAACGGCAGGTCGGATACGGTGAGATGGGCGAGGGGCAGGCCGTAGCCGAGCCCGCCGGAGGACGTCTCGGCGGCGATCCGGCGGCGGGTGTCGTCGGATTCGGTGAAGACGTACAGTGCGAGCGGCTTGTCGCGGTCGTTGATGAACGCGATCGCCTCGTCGAGGCCGGAGACCGTGACGATCGGCAGGACGGGGCCGAAGATCTCCTCCTGCATGACCGGCGACTTCGGGTCGACGTCGGCGAGGACAGTCGGCGCCAGGTACTTCGACGTACGGTCACTGTCACCGCCGACGACGACGCGCCCGGAATCCAGCAGACCGCTGAGCCGGTCGAAGTGGCGCTCGTTGACGATCCGCCCGTACTCGCCGGACTTGTGCGGCTCGGCCCCGTAGAGGGTCTCGACGGCCCTGATGAACTCCGGCTCCAGGGCCTTCGCGGTCTCGGGGTCGGTCAGCACATAGTCGGGGGCGACACAGGTCTGGCCCGCGTTGAGGAACTTGCCGCGCGCCAGTCGGTCCGCGACGACGGCGGGATCGGCGTCACGGTCGACGAACACCGGTGACTTGCCGCCCAGTTCGAGGGTGACCGGGGTGAGGTGCTCGGCGGCGGCGCGCATCACGATGCGGCCGACCGCGCCGTTGCCGGTGTAGAAGATGTGGTCGAAGCGCTCGGCGAGCAGGGCCGTGGTCTCGGGGATCCCGCCCTCGACGACGGCGACGGCGTCCGTGTCGAGGTAGGCGGGCAGCAGCCGCGCCAGCACGGCCGAGGTGGCCGGGGCCAGCTCGCTCGGCTTGGCGACCACCGCATTGCCGGCGGCGAGCGCGCCGATCATCGGCGTGAGCAGGAGCTGCGCCGGATAGTTCCAGGGGGCTATGACCAGGACGACACCCAGCGGGTCGTACTGCGTCCAGGCCGTCGTGTCGTCACCGAGGTGCGCCGGAACGGGGGCGGGCTCGGGGCGCAGCCAGGTGTCGAGATGGCCGAGGGTGTGGTCGATCTCGCGGACCGTGAAGTCGATCTCGGTGCGGTAGGCCTCGGTGGCGCTCTTGCCCAGGTCGGCGTGGAGGGCGGCGGCCAGGTCCGGTCCGTTCTCCGTGAGCATCTCGCGCAGGCGGCGCAGCTGGTCGGTGCGCCAGTCGACGGGCTTGGTGCGGCCGGTACGGAACGTGGCGCGCAGCCGGGCCACGGTGTCGGCGGGCTGCTCGGGAGTGGGGTGGTTCACGGTGCCTCGCTGGTGATGCGTGGGCCGGACGGCCCGCCTGCGGTCGGGTCGAGCGGGAGCTCGATGTAAATGCCAACCTTCCTTGCGCCAAGATGCATTCCTCATACATCGACCTCGCCTCCCGTGACAGCAGTCACACCTCACACGCGGCTTCTCGTACGAGTTCCCCCCGCCGGCGTTCCAAGTAGCCGCGTTCCGCTGTGTTTTCGGCGAGCGCGATGGCAGCCTCGTACTCCCGTACGGCCTCGGTGGGCCGGCCAAGGCGGCGCAGCAGGTCGGCGCGGACCGCGTGGAGTACGTGATAGCCGTCGAGGTCGAGCGCGTCCACGAGGTCGAGGGCCTGGCGCGGGCCGTCGGTCTCGGCCACCGCGACCGCGCGGTTCAGGGCGACGACCGGGCTCGGGGCAAGGGCCATCAGCTGGTCGTACAGCTGCAGTATCTGGCTCCAGTCCGTCACGTCCGCGGTCGGCGCGTCGCTGTGCACGGCATTGATCGCCGCCTGGATCTGGTACGGCCCCGGCCGGTTGCGGCGCAGGCAGCGACGCACGAGATCCTGCCCCTCGGCGATCAGGTCGCGGTCCCACCGTCCGCGGTCCTGCTCGGGAAGCGGCACCAGCTCGCCGTGCTCGCCCTCGCGGGCGGGGCGGCGCGCCTCGACCAGCAGCATCAGCGCGAGCAGGCCGGTCGCCTCGGGTTCGTCCGGCATGAGATCGGCCAGGACCCGGCCCAGCCGTACGGCTTCGGCGCACAGGTCGAAGGACCCGGTGTACCCCTCGTTGAAGATCAGGTAGACGACGGCCAGTACGCCGTTCAGCCGGTCGGGCAGATCGGCGTCACGGGGCACGCGGTACGGAATGCCCGCGTCGCGGATCTTCGCCTTGGCCCGTACGAGGCGCTGGGCCAGGGTGGCCTCCGACACCAGGAAGGCGCGGGCGATCTGTGCCGTGCCGAGCCCGCCGAGCAGGCGCAGGGTCAGCGCGACCCGGGACTGCAGGGCGAGCGCGGGGTGACAGCAGGTGAAGATCAGACGGAGCCTGTCGTCGCGCACGGGGCCCTCCTCGGCCGGTTCGTCGGGCGCGTACAGCCGTGCGGCCTCGGCGTGGCGCGCGTCCCGGGAGGACTCGCGGCGCAGACGGTCGATCGCGCGGTTGCGGGCGGTGGTGATGATCCAGCCGGCCGGGCTCGGCGGCACCCCGGACTCCGGCCACTTCCGCAAGGCCGTGGTGAAGGCGTCCTGAACCGCTTCCTCGGCGAGGTCGATGTCGCCGAGGAAGCGGACGAGGACGGAGACCGCGCGACCGTACTGCGCACGGAAGACGGCCTCCACCTCGGTGGCGTCCGGCATCAGTGCGTGTCCACGAAGGGGCGTACCTCGATCGGGAGGGTGGTGGCCAGGGCCGCCTTCCGGCCCCACTCCAGGGCCGCGTCCAGGTCGGGTGCCTTGATCAGGCAGAGGCCGCCCAGGTACTCCTTGCCCTCGGCGTACGGCCCGTCGGTGATGAGCACGTCGCCGTCCTTGGGGCGCAGCATGGTGGCCGTCTCCGGACCGTGCAGTCCTCCGGCGAACACCCAGACGCCGGCGTCCCGCAGTTCCTGGTTGAAGGCTTCGACATTTCGCATGATCTCGGCGAGCGCGTCGGGAGCGGGCGGCTCCCCTCCGGTCGGCTGGACCACGCTGAGCAGGTAGTGCTTCATGACGCCCTCCTTGGCATCGTGCCGTTCTCTCATCTACTGCACGAACGGCGCACCCGCGGATCGACACCTCGCCCCATGAGATCGGGAGAATCTTTTCCATGACCATCGCAGCACACCCGCTCGTCTCCCGTGCCCAAAAGCTCGCGGACGATCTGCTCGCCCCACAGGCCGAGCGTGTCGACCAGGAGGGCCTGCCCGCGAGCCACATCGAGGCCGTGAAGCGGTCGGGCCTGCTCGGGGTGAGCGCGCCGGTGGAGTACGGCGGGTCGGCCGCGCCCGCCGCCGTGGCACGGGAGACCGCGGAGATCCTCGCAGGGGCGTGCTGCACGACGTGGTTCGTGCAGACGCAGCACCAGACACCGGTGCTGACGCTGGCGAGGAGCGAACTGCCCGTGCGGGAGCGCCTGCTCGGCCCGCTGGCGCGCGGCGAACTGCTGTCCGGGGTGGCGTACGCACACCTGCGGGCGTATCCGCGGATCCCGGTGCGGGTCACCCGGGAGCGGGGCGGGTGGCGGTTCGACGGGACCGTGCCCTGGTACACCGGGTGGGGCCTCAACGACGTGATGCTGCTCGCCGGGGTGACCGACGCCGACGAGGCGCTCTTCGCCTTCACCGAGGCGCGGGAGCAGCCGGGGCTGCGGGCATCCGCGCCGATGCGGCTCGCCGCGCTCACCGCCTCGCGCACGGTGTCGCTGGAGTTGGACGGGTTGTGGCTGCCCGAGGAGACGGTGGCACTCAGGGCGCCGTACGAGCAGTGGGCCGCGAGCGACCGCCCGAAGACCGTCAACGCCTCGCCGGCGGTGTTCGGGATCACCGATGCGGCGCTCGGTCTGCTGGACGAGGCCACCGCAGCACCGCTGCGTGCCCGCATCGACGAGGTGCGGCGCCGGGCCTACGCCCTGGCCGACCACCCGGTGCCGCACGAGAACCTCGACGAGCGTCTGGAGCTCAGGACGAGGGCGTACGAGGTGATGCGGGTGGCCACCACCGCGGCGGTGGTGGCCGGCGGCGGACGCGCGATGGCCCTGACCAGCAGGGCCCAACGGCTGGCGCGCGAGGGGATGTTCCTGCTGGTCCAGGGCCAGACGGCCGAGTCACGCAGGGCGCATCTGAACGCGCTTGCGGGCACCCCGTCCTGAGGGCCGGGCTCCGGGTACTGCTGATGCTGCAGCGCCGCAGGGAGGAACCGGTGTGCAGGGCTGCGGACTTGGGCGGCGGGCTCACCCTCGCGGGGGCGTGAGGCGCGTTCGGGACGGACGTAGGGGCGCTGCGCCCGACGTGGTGTGCGCGGCCTGCGGCAGTTGCGCGAGTGCGGTCCCCTTTCGGAGCGCGGGCCATGGGCGGGGGGTGGGCCCGCCGCTAGCGTGACGGACCCGAACCGCCAATGGGCGGACGGTCACAGCGGGCCCTGTCGGGGGACGGGGAACGGCCGGTGGATCGCGGCGGGGCCCGGTCTCGATCCGCCGGCCGGGACCCGGCCGCGCTCGGGGCCGGATTCAGGGGGACATCATGGCCAGGACGAACAAGGGTGCGACAGCCGGTGGGAGCGGCTCCGGCCCGAGGGCGAGCGAGTCGAAGTCCGGCGGTATGCCGGGGACCGAGGGCCGTTCGAGCGGGCCGGGCATCATGCCCGAGGCGGACCCGCGGGCACAGATGCCGGGTGCGGTCGGCAACGGGACGGACTCCGGGGGCACGATGCCCCAGGCCCCGGCGCCCGGGAGCGCGGGGGCATTCTCAATGCCCGAGCCGAACGGCTCCTTCCAGATGCCCGGTGCGCCCGAGACGGGCGGCACCATGCCGGGCGCGGGCGACCCCGGCGGAGCCGGGGAAACGTCCGGCGGCGGCGAACAGCAGGTGCTCATCGAGCTGCGCATCCCTTCGGGCGCCGATCCGGCAGCCACTGTGGGCCGTGCGGCAGCGATGGGCGACGAGGGATTCGAACTCGACGCGGACTACCCTCCCGTGCCTCTGCGGCCGACCGAGGAACACGCGGAGCAGATTGCGGCGGCCCAGGAGGAGGTCGTTCTCGTCCGGGGCCGGATCCAGCAGGAGCGGATCGCCCAACTGGAGGCCCGCCCGGAGGTCGTCCGGGTGTTCCTGGACGCGGTGATCGCGCCGTTCGAGGCGACGCAGGCCGTCGAGGCGCCCGGACCGGTCATCCCCGTGGAGAACGTCTCCATGGTCAGGCCCGTCGAGGCGGCCGGCGCCTGTCCCATCTCCCCGTGCGACTGCGACCCGCGCACCGCCAAGGGCGACTTGACGACCGTCGCCACCGTGCTTGGGGTCGACGAACTGCACGCCGAGGGCTACAACGGCTCAGGCGTCACGGTCGCGGTCGTCGACGGAGGCATCACGGCGCTCGGCCGGACGCCCAAGCCCGGCGAGACGGCACAGATCCCGCGAGTCGTCGCCGGCTTCCCGGAGGCCGACTGGGGCACCACCGCGGCGGCCTGGGGCAACCACGGCAACATGTGCGGCACGGACGTCCTCGGTATGGCGCCGCAGACCGAACTCCTCGATATCCGCATCGCCGGCGACGGCAGTCTCCCCTCGGTCATCTCCACGGCGATCGCAGGCTACGACTGGGCGATCAGGCGTCACCGTGCCAACGGGACACCGCACATCCTGAGCAACAGCTGGGGCATCTTCCAGAAGAGCTGGGATCCGGTGTACGCGACCGACCCCAACCACCCCTTCACCCGCAAGGTGGTCGAGGCGCTGGACGAGGGCATCCTCGTCCTTTTCGCGGCCGGCAACTGCGGGGCCTCCTGCCCCGACGGCCGCTGCGCCACGGACACCGGACCCGGCAAGAGCATCTGGGGGGCCAACGGGCATCCGCGGGTGATGACGGTCGCCGCGGTCAACTCCCGTAAGGAATACATCGGTTACAGCAGCGCGGGACCGGCCGCCCTCGACCCGCACAAGCCGGACTTCTGCTCGATCAGCCACTTCAAGGGCTACTTCCCCAGCGATACGGGCACCTCGGCGGCGACACCGATCGCGTCGGGTGTGGTGGCCCTGTTCAAGCAGGCGGACGCCCGGGTGACGCAGGACCAGATCAAGCGGGCCATCACAGACACCGCGGAGGACATCGGCACAGCGGGCTGGGACCAGTTCTCCGGGGCGGGGATCCTGCGGGCCGGCAAGGCACTCGAACGCATCCTGGGCCGGGGCCGGCTGGAGGCCTTCGGCCGTGGCCTCGACCACGCCCTGTGGCACAACTGGCAGACCTCGCCCGGCGGCGGCTGGTCCGGCTGGAACTCGCTGGGCGGCCTTGTCGACCTGCCCCGGGTGGACCGCAATCTCGACGGCCGGCTGGAGGCCTTCGTGATCGGCACGGACCACGCCCTGTGGCACAGCCGGCAGACGTCGCCCGGCGGCGGCTGGTCCGGCTGGAACTCCCTCGGCGGCGCCATCGACCTCCTCGCGACGGCCCGCAACGCGGACGGCCGCCTGGAGGTGTTCGCCCGCGGCATGGACAGCGCGCTGTGGCACAACTGGCAGACCTCACCAGGGGGCGGCTGGTCCGGCTGGAACTCCCTCGGCGGCATCATCGACCTGATCGCCACCGCCCGGAACGCCGACGGCCGCCTGGAGGTCTTCGCCCGCGGCATGGACAGCGCCCTGTGGCACAACTGGCAGACCTCACCGGGGGGCGGCTGGTCCGGCTGGAACTCCCTCGGCGGGGCGATCGACCTCCTGTCCGTGACGTCGAACGC
The DNA here is from genome assembly GCF_040298185.1 of Streptomyces sp. NPDC001634. Classification (NCBI taxonomy): domain Bacteria; kingdom Bacillati; phylum Actinomycetota; class Actinomycetes; order Kitasatosporales; family Streptomycetaceae; genus Streptomyces; species Streptomyces sp. NPDC001634. The sequence goes on from NZ_JBEOZU010000120.1 coordinate 11,449, forward strand.
GGACGGCCGTCTCGAGGTGTTCGCCCGCGGCATGGACAGCGCGCTGTGGCACAACTGGCAGACCTCACCAGGGGGCGGCTGGTCCGGCTGGAACTCGCTGGGCGGCATCATCGACCAGCTCGCCACCGCCCGGAACGCCGACGGCCGCCTGGAGGTCTTCGCCCGCGGAACGGACCAGGGTCTGTGGCACATCTGGCAGATCTCGCCAGGCGGCGGCTGGAACTCCTGGGCCTCGCTCGGCGGCCTGATCGACGGCCCCGTGGTCGGCCTCAACGGCGACGGCCGGCTCGAGGTGCTCGTCATCGGCACCGACCATGCCGTCTGGCACAAGTGGCAGACCAAGCCCGGTGGCACCTGGAGCGACTGGAACTCCCGGGGCGGCACGGTGGATCAGCTCGCCCTCGGCCAGAACATCTCGTAGCCGTCCTACGACGGTGAAGGGGCCCGCGGCTCGGCGGCGGGCCCCTTGTCCGCGACCAGGGACCGAAGCCCGGGCGGCCGCGCGCCGCGACCGGACGCGCACCCGAAGTGAACGGCATCCCCCGGCTCCAGCCCGCGCCACAGCACGTGGCACCCGTCTCTGCGGCCGCGCTGACCTCTACACATAAAGATGAAATAAGCGCAGAATGTACGTACGCGGCGCTTACCGCATACCGCAACAGACGCGGTCAGTCCTGCAGAGTCAAAGGAGACGAGTCATGGCTGACGTCTCGCACACCAGAGGTGACATAACCGCCCACCCTGATGTACACGAAATGCGGGCCCGCTACGCCCGCATGCTCGGTGGCCGCGATGTGGCGCTCGTTGACGGACCGGTGTTCCTGCTCGGTCTGTACTGCGCCGCATCCCCGTGGATTCTCCACTACACGACGAGCCAGCCGCCGCTCGTGACGCACAACCTCATCATGGGGATCGCGTTCGGGCTGCTGGCCCTGGGATTCACCATCACACCGGAGAGGATGTACGGCCTGAGCTGGGCCATGTGCGCGATGGGCACATGGATGATCATCTCGCCGTGGATCGTCGGCACCGCCCCGGACACCGGAGTCGTGATCAACAGCATCATCATCGGCACACTCGCCGTGGTGCTGGGGGCGCTGTGCGCCGGCGCGGCGGTGAAGAGCGCCCCCCGCGCCTAGTTCCACAGCCACCCGGTCACCGAGTACAGCGAGCACAGAAGGAAACCTGTCGGCCGGTCCGCGCACGCGGACCGGCCTCGCCGTACCCGCACCTCCGCCACCACGCCGCGCCGCGTCAGCGGTTCGGCACCAGCCAGGGCTCCTGCGGCAACGGGCTGCCGGTCTCCAGGAGGGACTTGAGGTTGGACAGCACGGCCGCCCAGCCCCCGGCCACTTCCGCACGCGCGGTCTCGTCCGGCAGGTCCTCGTGGGTGACGGTGAGCTTGACGATGTCGGCGTGCGGCCGGATGTCGAAGGTGACCCTGGAGTACCTGTCCTGGCGGCCCTCGTCCTCGGGCGCCGCCCAGGTGGTCACGAGGCGGTGCGGCCGCTCGCTCTTGACGACCTCTCCGATCACGTCGGCGACGCCCGAACCGTCGGTGCGGACGTGTTCCCAGCGTGAGCCGGGCTTCCAGTCGGAGACGTTGCTGTGGCCCCAGTACGTGGCGGTGAGGCCGGGGTCGGTGAGCGCGTCCCAGACGGTCTCGGGTGTGCTCTCGATGTAGATGACGTACACGAACGTGGGCTTGTCTGCCATGGCTTCCTCGGCTCGTCGCTTGAGGGCGCTGAGCGCGCGCAGACGCGGGCGCTCGAACTTGTCGATCCATCGCTCCTGGATCTCGTGGAGCGGCACCGGATTGAGGTAGTGCAGCTTCTCCCGCCCCCGCCGCACCGAGCTGACCAGGTTGGCGGCCTCCAGAACGGCCAGATGCTGGGTCACCGACTGGCGCGTCATGTCGATGTGCTCACACAACTCGCCCAGCGTCTGTCCGCCGCGCTCATGCAGCCGGTCCAGCAGCCGTCGGCGCGTGGGGTCTGCCAGCGCCCTGAAGACGTCGTCCATCCCCGGATCGCTCTCTGCTTGCACACTCAACGTTATGCAGGCAATCACTTGCATGTCAAGGAAACGACCCCTGTCCGCGGGCCGGCCACGGCATCCGTGCCGAGCCGGCCGGTCGTCGGCGCATTGATTGCCTTAATCGTTCGACCGGTGCAGCCGCGGCCCGCACACTGGCGCGGTGAGTCGAACCATCAGTGCGTGGGTGACGTCGGGCGCGGACGTCCTCGGTGTCGCAGGCCCGTTTCCCGTGGATGTTCCGTGGTGGTCGGAGGTAGAGCCGGTCGTCGGGCGGCTGGAGGACCTGCTCGGGGTGCCGGTGCTGGTGCTGCGGCTGCTGACGGTGGACGGCGGCGAGGGCGTACGCGACGGCCACGCGACCTACCACGTCGAGGCGTTGGGTCGCCCTGCGCACGCACTGCTGGATCAACGGCCCGTTGACGCAGACCTGCTGACGGCCGACGACGAGCGCCGTATGCCCTGGGCCCGTGCCGACGGCCTGCGGGAACTCCTCGACTGGGCCGTCGGCACGCTGGAGGCGGCGGGGCGTCCTGTCACCGGTCGCGTGGAGCAGCGGCGGACCTGGAATCTGGCGGGACTGTTCCGGCTGCCCACCGCGCACGGGCCCGTCTGGCTCAAGGCGACACCGCGCTTCGCCGCCGACGAGGCGGCCGTCGTCGCCGCGTTCGCGGCGGTGGAGCCGGGGCTGGTGCCGACGGTCGTCGGCCGGGGCGACCGGCGGATCCTCATGGAGCACGTTCCCGGTGAGGACTGCTGGGGTGCGTCGCCCGGGACGGCGGCGGCAGCGATGGAGCGACTCGTGACGGCCCAGGCCGCCCTCGCGTCGAGCAGGCCCGCCGCGCTGCGGGACGGGGGTGCGCCGATCCTCGCGGCCCGGGTCGGCGCCCTGCTCGACGGGCCGCTCGCAGCCGAGCTGACACCCCAGGAGGTCGCTGCTGTAAGGGGGTTGGCGGACCGTTGGGACCGGCTCGCGGAGTGCGGTCTGCCCCACACGGTGGTCCACGGCGACTTCCACCCGGGCAACTGGCGCAGCAACGGCGGCCGTCCGGTCTTCATGGACTTCGCGGACGCGTACTGGGGCAACCCGGTGGTGGACGGTCTGCGGGCACATGACCACCTCCCCGAGCCGGCCCGGGCGACTGCGGTCCGCTCCTGGGCCGACGCCTGGGCGGCGCACGCACCCGGAAGCGACCCGGCCCGCGCCCTCGCACTCGCCGAGCCGCTCACCCATCTCCTGTACGCCGTCCGCTACCAGGAGTTCCTCGACGGCATCGAGCCGTCGGAGCGGCCGTACCACGAGGGAGACCCGGCGGAGGCGGTCCGCAGGGCGGTGCGATGTCTGGCGCAGCCGAGCACCTTCCTGGCGGCTCCGGGATCGGCTCGCCCCCGGGCGAGGAAGTCCGCGCGTTGCGTCGGCCGGGGCACGGCTGCCGGAGCTGCCCCCGTCCCGACGGCGCCCACGGAGCGCCACCGGCGCCCAGGGCCCTCCGACCGGCAGGCCGCCCCGATGGATCGCGCGGAAGTCCTGCTCATCGGAGGGCGCGCCGGCGTCGGCAAGTCGACGGTCGGCTGGGAGGTTTCGGCACGGCTGCGGGCCGCCGAGGTCGCGCACGCTGTGATCGAGGGCGACTTCATGGGCCAGGTGCACCCGGCGCCGGTGGACGACCCGCACCGCGCGGCGGTGACCGAGCGCAACCTCGCGGCGGTGTGGGGGAACTACGCCTCGCTCGGATACCGGCGACTGATCTACACGAACACAGTCAGCGTGCTGACCGAAGCGGCCGGCATGTTCGAGCGGGCCATGGGCGCGGACGTACGGATCGTACGGGTGCTCCTGACCGCGACCGACGACACGGTGGCCGACCGGTTGAAGGGTCGCGAACTGGGCTCCGAGCTGGAGCGGGAACTGGCGGTCAGCGCCCGCAAGGCGCGGCTGCTGGACGAGCGGGCACCGCTCGACACCGTGCGAGTGGCGACCGATGGGCGCGGTGTGATCGACATCGCCCGGGACGTGCTGGCGGCCACCGGCTGGGCGTGACGTGGGTCCGGGGATGACGCGCGGGTGGCCGACCCGACACCTCCGGCGGGCCGGCCGCCTCGGCGGGACCCCGTAGGGTCCCCCGGCTCCGTTCTCACGCTTCCGCCGGCTCCGCCTCCCGGGCGGTGAGGTACTCCTCGCTGATCTCCTTCGGCCCGAACGGCCAGACCTTCTCCAGACGGGCCCAGACCACGAACGCCACGCAACCGAGCGCCAGCCAGGCCAGCGACCACTCAATGGGGTGGCGGCCCGGGGAGTTCTTGTCCGCGTAGCCGTAGATGACCAGCCAGCCCACGAGGGCGACGACGCTCGGCAGGGGATAGAGCCACATCCGGTACGGGCGGTGCAGGGCAGGCTGCCTCCTGCGCAGTACCGTCACGGCCACGATCTGCGCAAGCGCCTGGACGATCACCATCACGGTGGTCAGCAGCTGGATCAGGGTCGCCAGGTCGGTGTGACGGCCGATCAGGAAGCCCACCGCCGTGATCACGCCCATGGTGGCCAGTCCCAGCGTCGGAAAGCGGTGCTCGGGGTGGAGCCTGGCGTAGGGGCGGAAGAAGACGCGGTCGCGGGCGGCGTCGTAGGGGACCCGGGAGCCGCCCAGCAGGCCCGTGAAGACCGAGGCGAAGGCCGTGATCAGGATCAGCACCGTGACCGTGTCCGCCGCGCCCCTGCCCCAGGTATTCTCCAGCACCGCGGATGCCACCGACGTGGAGGCGATGTCGTTCGCATCGGTCATGCGTTGCCAGTCCACGACGCCCAGCGTGCCGATCTGCAGCAGCAGATAGATCGCCATGATGCCGAGGATGGAGAAGATGATCGAGCGCGGCAGCGTACGGCCCGGATCCTTGATCTCGGCGCCCATGTACGCCGTGGTGTTGTAGCCCAGGTAGTCGTAGATGCCGATGGTCAGACCGGCAGCGAAGCCGAGCCAGAAGTGACTGCTCGTCAACTCGAAGGCGTGCGCGGGGTACGTGAACGCCAGGTGCGCGCTGAAGCCGGAGGCCGCCGCGATGATGACCAGCAGCACCGAGGCGATCATCACCGCCCACATCACGGCCGTGATCCGGGCGATGTTCTCGATACCCCGCCACAGCAGGGCGACCACCAGTGCGATCATGCCGAGCCCGATCAGATCACCGGCGGTCTTGCCCAGGTGCGGGGCCAGATAGCCCAGGTACTGCACGAAGCCCACCACACCGGTGGACATGATCAGCGGGATGAAGAGCATCGCCGTCCACACGAACAGGAACGGCATCAGCCGCCCGGTGCGGTACTGGAAGGCCTGGCGCAGATAGACGTAGCTGCCTCCGGAACCGGGCATCGCCGCACCCAGCTCGGCCCAGACGAGCCCGTCGGCGAGCGCCAGCACTGCGCCCGCGACGAAGCCGATGACCGCCTGCGGGCCGCCGAACGCGGCGACCATCAGCGGGATGGTGACGAACGGTCCGATGCCGCACATCTGGCTCATGTTGATGGCGGTGGCCTGGAACAGGCCGACGCGGCGGACGAAGCCACCGTTGGGTGGCGGACTACCGGACATGGGTCCTCCTGAAGCGGGACGCGGGGAGAGGGATGTGCGGACGGTGGGCCGACGTCATACGGCGGCCGACGGATCAAGGGCGGCGGGTATCCGGCCGGCGCCGGTCTCCCCCTGACTCGCCCGGCGAGGCTGACTGGGCGATAAAGTTAAGTACCCTTACTTGATGCGTCAAGGGCGCGTAAACGAATGCGTGAGAATGGTGCGATGCCCGCCAGCGACGCCGCAGATCAGCCGGAACAGCCCTGGAGCCGCCGACGGCTGCGCAGCACCAACGAGCGGTTGCTCCTGGATCGGCTGCGCACCGCCGGGGCCGCCTCGCGCGCCCAGCTCGCCCGGGAGACGGGCCTGTCGAAGCCGACGGTCTCCAGCGCGCTCGCGGCCCTGGAGGAGGCCGGCCTCGTCCACGAGGTGGGCACGCACACGCCCGAGCGCGGCCGGATGGCCGTCCTGTACGCCCCCGATCCGGCCGCGGGATACGCGCTTGGCATCGACATCGGCCGCAGCTGGCTGCGGGTCGCGCTCGCCAACCTCGACGGCGAAGTGGTGGCGCGCTCGGACGTGCGCAACCGGGCCCGCACCTCGGGCGCCATGGCCGACCTGGTCGTCGCGACCGCCCGGCAGGTGGTCGCCGGTTCGGGCGTCGGGCACGACGAGGTGGCGCACGCGGTGGTGGGCACGCCGGGCGTGTACGACGAGGAGCGGCGCCGGGTGCGGTATGCGATGCACCTGCCGGGCTGGGGCCGGGCCGGGCTGTTCGACCGAATGCGCGAGGAGCTGGGCATCCCGCTGGAGGTCCACAACGACGCCAATCTGGCCGCACTCGGCGAGTACACGTACGGCGTCGGCGCCGGCAGCCGTCTGTTCGCGTACATCCTGATCGGAACCGGGCTCGGCATGGGCGTCGTCAGCGAGGGGAGGCTGTTCACCGGCGCGCACGGCGGGGCCGGGGAGATCGGGTTCCTGCCGTGGCCGGGGCGGCAGAAGCCGGAGACGCTTGAGGACGCGGTCTCGGGTGTGGCCGTCGTGGAGTCTGCGCGGGCGTTCGGCATGACCGGGCAGCTCACGGCGAAGGCCGTGTTCGACGCGGCCCGGCAGGGACACCCCGCCGCAGTGCAGGCGGTGCGGCTGGAGGGCGAGCGGATCGCGCACACCGTGGCCGCCGCGGCGGCCGTGCTCGACCCCGACCTCGTGGTGCTCGGCGGCGGGGTGGGCCACAGCGTCGACCTGCTGCTGCACCCCGTGCGCGAGACGCTGCGCACGCTCACCCCGCTGCGTCCGAAGATCGCGCCGAGCCGGCTCGGCGAGGACGCGGTACTGCTGGGCGCGCTGGCGACGGCACTGGGCACGGCACGGGACGTGGTCTTCGAACGCCGGTCGGCCTCCTAGCCACCCCGCCCAGGCGCCACGGTGATTGACACGGCTCCCTCCAGGTCCTAGCTTGAGGCGCTGTTAGTAAAGTTTCCTAACTTTAGGTTCGAGGGCGCCGCCCACGGATCCTGCAGTGCCGAAGCGCGGATGCTCCCCCACCTCCAAGGAGACCACCGTGTTCCACCGCCCTGCCTCAAGACGGCGTCTGACCACCGCCGTTGTCGCCCTGGGCCTCATGTGCACGCTCTCCACGAGCGCCTGGGCCGGCTCCCGGGGCTCGTCGCCGGCCCGGCCACGGCCGCCCGTCACCGCCGTGGCCTCCGCCGCGGGCAGCGCCACCGCGCTGTCGGGCTACGCCGTCCAGTCCACGGCGAAGGTCTCCGACTCCCCGGCCGCCGTCTCCTCCCCCGGTTATCCGGCGAGCGGCTGGTATCCGGCCGGCTCCCGTTCCACCGTGCTCGCGGCACTGCTCGCGGACGGCGTGTACGCCGATCCCTTCTACTCGACCAACCAGCAGAAGATCCCGAAGTCCGACTTCCAGGTCCCCTGGTGGTTTCGCTCGGACTTCACGGTCGCCGACACCTCCGAGCGCACATATCTGGACCTCAGCGGGGTGATCTCGGCCGCGGACGTCTACGTCGACGGGCAACAGGTCGCCACGGCCGCGGATGTGACGGGCGCGTACACGCACCACGAGCTGGACGTCACCTCGCTGGTGCGGGCGGGCACGAACACCGTCGCCTTCCGCATCCGGCCCAACGACCCCGACAAGAACCTCACCATGGGCTGGATCGACTGGTTGCAGCCGCCACCGGACCGGAACATGGGCATCGTCCGTGATGTGCTGGTGCGCCGCGGCGGCCCCGTCGCGCTGCGCGACGCACACGTCGTCACCAGCCTCGACGTCCCCTCGCTCGCCTCCGCGGATCTGACGGTCAAAGCGCAGGCCCGCAACGACTCGGACGCCGCGGTCACGGCCACGGTCTCCGGCAGCATCGGCTCGGTCGCCTTCACCAGGACGGTCCCGCTCGCCGCCCACGAGTCGAAATCGGTGACGTTCGCCCCCTCGGACGTCCCCGGACTGCACCTGGCATCACCCAGGGTGTGGTGGCCCGCCGGGATGGGCGGCCAGCCGCTGTACACGCTCGACCTCACCGCGTCCGTCTCCGGCACCCCCTCGGACACCGCGCACGAGAGCTTCGGCATCCGCGATGTGAAAGCGCCGCTGAACTCCGACGGCGCGCGGCAGTACAGCATCAACGGCCGTCGACTGCTCATCAAGGGCGGCGGCTGGTCACCGGACGAGTTCCTGCGCTGGGACCGGACGTACGTGGAGGACCGCCTCAAGTACGCCCTGGATCTCGGCCTCAACACCATCCGGCTGGAAGGGCACATCGAGCCGGACGAGTTCTTCGGCCTCGCGGACCGCTACGGCGTCCTCACACTGCCCGGCTGGGAGTGCTGCGACAAGTGGGAGGGCAATGTCAACGGCAGCGAGTCCGGCGACAAGTGGACCGCCTCCGACTATCCGGTCGCGAAGGCGTCGATGGCCGCCGAGGCCGCCCGGCTGCGCGACCACCCCAGCGTCATCTCCTTCCTCATCGGCAGCGACTTCGCACCCGACGCCACGATCGAGAGGAACTACCTGGACGCCCTGAGGGCCGCCGACTGGCCGGACCCGGTGGTGGCGGCCGCCTCCGACAACTCCTCGCCGCAGCTGGGAAGTTCGGGGATGAAGATGACCGGCCCCTACGACTGGATCCCGCCGGACTACTGGTACGCCAAGCGCGAGGGCGGTGCCACCGGCTTCAACTCCGAGACGAGCGCAGGCCCCGACATCCCGACGCTCGACACGCTGCGCCGCATGATGAGCCCGGCCGAGCTGGACACCCTCTGGAAGAACGCGAACGCCAAGCAGTACCACCGCTCACCGTCGTCGACCTTCAGCACCCTCAAGCTGTACGACGACGCGCTCGCCGGACGGTACGGCACGCCGAGCGGCCTGACGGACTACGTACGCAAGGCGCAGCTCGCCCAGTACGAGAACGTACGGGCGCAGTACGAGGCGTACGAGCGCAACGCCACCGACGCGTCCAAGCCCGCCACCGGCGTCGTCCACTGGATGTTCAACAGCGGCTGGACCTCGCTGCACTGGCAGCTGATGGACCGATACCTCGACCAGGGCGGCGCCTATTTCGGGGCGAAGAAGGCCAATGAGCCGCTGCACGTCCAGTACGCGTACGACAACCGCTCGGTCGTGGTGGTGAACAACCGGCACGCGTCCGCGTCGGGGCTCACCGCCCGCGTCACCCTCTTCAACACCGACGGCACCCAGAAGTACGACAGGACGGTGACCGGGATGAGCGTCGCCGGCGACGGGGCCCACGCGACCGCGCTCACCCTGCCCTCGTCGGTGAGCGGCCTGTCCACCACGTATCTCGCGCGGCTGATCCTGACGGACCCGGCGGGCAGGGAGGTCAGCCGCAATGTCTACTGGCTGTCCACCAAGGCCGACACGCTCGACTGGGCGCACACCGACTGGTACCACACACCGACGACGAGCTACGCCGATCTGACGGGGCTCGGCTCGATGGCCCGGGTGCCGGTGTCGGCGACGGCGTCCACGAGGACGGACGGCGACGGCAAGTCGACCACGACCGTCACCCTGCGCAACACGGGGAGCGGCAGGACGCCGTCGCTGCTCACCGACGCACACCTCGTGGACTCGGCGGGCAAGCCGGTGCTGCCGGTTCAGTGGTCGGACGACGAGGTGAGCCTGTGGCCGGGTGAGTCGGCGACGCTGACCGTCACCTACCGGACGGCCGATCTGCACGGCTCGGCGCCCGGAATGCGGATCGCCGGGTGGAACACGCCGGAGCACACCGTCCCGGCCGCGTGACCCGGCAGGGGTGGGCCCCTCGGGCCCACCCCTCAGGGCGTCAGCTCACGTTGAGCGCCGTGTCGTCGAGGACGAACGACGTCTGGAGGCTGGAACCCTCGGTACCCGTGAACTTGAGGGTGACGGTCTGCCCGGCGTAGCTCGACAGATCGAAGCTGCGCTGGGTGTAGCCACTGGCGGCGTTGAGGTTGGAGTACGTCGCCAGGGTGCTCAGGACGGTCCCGGAGCTGTTGAGGACCTGGACCTTGAGCGTGTCGTACGCCGTGCTGGTGGTGGTCTCCGCCGTGTCGATGTGCAGATAGAAGCTCAGGGCGGCGGTGGTGCAGCCCGACGGGATGGTCACCGACTGGGAAAGGGTGTCGGTGTGCGCGGAGCCGTAGCCGTCCAGCCAGGCGTAGTACGAGCCCGTACGGGGCGACTCACCGCTGTCGTTGGTGATGACGCCGCTGCTGGCGCTCCAGGTGGTGGCACCGGACTCGAAGCCGTTGTTGCCGAGGAGCTGGGCGGCGGTGCAGGAGGAGCCCCCGCCCCCGCCTCCGCCCCCGCTGCTTCCGCTCGCTCCGGAGAGCCATTCGGTGGCGTTGAGGGCCAGGGCGGCGTTGGTTGCGCCGGAGTCGTTCCAGCCGTCGTAGAGCGTGTTGCCGGACTGGCCGGTGCCGTCGTCGATGGGCGAGCTGTCGCCCCAGAAGGCGACGCGGCCGCTGCCGAAGGTGCTGGTCAGGAAGAAGGCGCCGGTGTTGCCGGAGTAACCGCTGCGGTAGAGCAGGCCCTTGACGCTCGAGTTGTCGGAGGGCTTGAGCGTGGCGGTGGTGCCGTTGGCGATGAGGCTCTTGGTGACCGTGCCGAAGGAGCCGTGCAGGACCGGGTCGGTGCTGTCGCTGATGGCGGCCGGGTATCCGGAGCTGATGTTCAAAGAGTCGATGGAGAAGCCGAACGGGTCGGTGGAGTCGACGCTGTTGTTGGTCATCAGGTCGTTGAGGATCTTGACCGCGTCATAGCCGTCGTTGTTGCGGTCGGCGCCGGTATGGTCGGAGATCATGAACAGGCCGCCGCCGTTCTTGACGAAGTTCATGATGGCGGTCTTCTCGGCCGTCGTGAACAGCGTGTTCGGCTCCGGCAGGACCAGCGTGTCGAAGTTCGACAGGTCGGTCGAGGACGACCCACCGTAGCTCAGGCTGGAGCCCGAAGGCAGCGTCTTGAGGCTGTAGTTGCCCGTCTTCTGCAGGGCCACGCCCCAGGACGAGAGGGCTCCGGTCCAGTCCGTCTCCACGGACGGGGAGGAGTCCTCGCCGAGCGGGTCGGGCTGGCTGGTGGAAATGATCCAGTCGGCGTTGCCGGCCGTCTCCGCGTGCGCGTTGTCGAACAGGACACGGTGCGGGGTGGCGGCTCGGGCCGGCGTGGCGGCCGTGGTGGCCTGGACTGCGGCGCCCGTGGTGAGCAGGCCGAACACGGCGAGGGCCGTGGTGAGTCTGTGGCGGGATCTGGTGAGTCCGAGCATCCGGCGGACCTCCGTGTGGGGTTGGGGAAGGAGCGGTGCGGGTGCCAAGTCTGCGCGCGTAGAAATTCCGTCACGGGTCTGCGCGCGTAGAATTTCTTCCTACGCCACCCGAACGACGGACTGTTGAACGGTACATGGCAGAACGGGGGGTGAACAGGACCATGCCCCTGCAGCAGGCCCAGGATTGACCCGCCATTGACCGGAGGTTGAAGCGGAACGGACTGTTGCTGCCCGGAGCGGGCACATGGAGTACAGCGGGGCTTCACAAAAGGGGGCAGAGATGGAGATCTCGAGCATCATCGGCGCCATCGTCATCGGGCTCATCATCGGTGTCCTGGGGCGGCTCGTCGTCCCCGGGCGTCAACGCATCGGCATCCTGTGGACCATTCTCGTCGGCATCGCCGCGGCCTTCGTCGGATCCGGGATCGCCGCCGCGTTGGGCGTGGCGGACACCAAGGGCGTCGACTGGATCGAGTGGCTCATCCAGATCGGCCTGGCGGCGCTGGGCGTCGCAGCGCTGGACCGGGCGCGGGCGCGGCGCTGACAGCGCGTTCGCGGGCGGGTGACTGCCGCACAACGGCCGTGCGCGAGCGGCACTTCGGGCCGAGCGGGCTGCTCGCACCCACGGCGGACGCCCGATGGCCCGTGAGCTACGGAGAGACGTACGGCGTGGTCGTGGTCAGTGGTTCGAAACCGAGGCGAGCCAGGATCGGGCGGCTCTGGGCGGTCGCGTCGACCTGGACGTAGCGATAACCACGGGAGGCGGCGACCTTGGCGCGATGGGCGACCAGAGCCCGGTAGATCCCGCGGCCGCGCCAGTGGGCGACGGTGCCACCGCCCCACAGGCCCGCGAAGCGGGTGCCGGCGACGAGTTCCATGCGGGCCGCGCTCACCGGCTCGTCCCCCGCGAGGGCCACGACGGCGACGACGGTGTCCGCGTCGGCGGCCAATTGGGCCAGCAGTTGGTGACGCAACCGGGTGCCGTCCGTGCCGAACGCCTTCTCGTGGACGTCCGCCACCAGGCCGACACCCGCCGAGTCGGTGACCGGCAGAATACGGATGCCCTCGGGTGCTTGCACGTCGAGGGTCAGATCGGCGACCTCGGCGACCATCAGCGTCTCCTCGGGCTCGGCTGTGAACCCGGCCGCCCGCAGCCGCTTCCCGAGGTCGACCGGCAGATCGTGTCCGTACAGCTTCCACTCGAACTCACGGCCGAGCCCGGCGTAGTAGCGGACCTGCTCCTCGATCGCCGCGTCCGCGGTGTTCTCGTGCAGATCCGACCAGACGACCCCGTTCCAGCCGTGCGCGGAGCCCACCTGGCGCACCAGCCCCGCCACGCGCTCGATGCGGGCGCCGGGCCCGTCGGGCCGTGCTCCTTGCCTCATGTCCCGGTCGTACAGGGCCAGTACGGCAGCGTGGTCCATGAGCTCACTCCAGCATCCGGGGCGTGTGGGGGAACCTTGACGTGCTCCCTGGCCTAAAGTCCAGGGATTCCGGCCTGGGTCGTCTGACCCTTCCGGGGGCTTCCTGCTTCAACGCGCTGTGCGGGCACGTG